>SLCQ01000237.1 GCA_007125745.1 Nitrincola sp. | reverse complement strand
TAAGTGGCTTCTTCGTTACCGAAACCAGCATCGATATCAGCAATGATAGGAACAACATGGGTTTCGAAGTTGTCGATTTTTGCTTGTACTTCAGCTTCTGCAGCTTTATCACCCTTAGCGCGAGCATCGTCTAACTGGCGGAACAGACCACCTAATTCGCGAGCATCTGCTTGACGAAGGAAGGTGTAGAGTTCTTCGATCAGTGCTGGTACAGACGTTTTCTCATGCATAGACTGGTCTGGTAACGGGCCAAACTGTGAACGAAGTGCTGCAATCATCCAACCGGAAAGGTACAGGTAACGCTTTTTAGTGGTACCGAAGTGCTTTTTGATAGCGATCAGTTTTTGCTGACCAATAAAGCCGTGCCAGCAACCCAAAGATTGAGTGTAGTCAGCACTATTAGCATCGTACTCAGCCATGTCTTTACGCATAATGTCAGCAGTGTACTGAGCGATATCTAGGCCAGTTTTGAAGCGGTTCTGTGCACGCATGCGGGCAGCGTACTCAGGATTGATTCCTTCAAAAGCAGGGCCAAACTCTTTAGTTAGTTGAGCAACAGCATCGATGTCTTTATTCAAAGTAGACATGGTTTTTCCTTCTCACTAATTTCGGTTAAGGAGGTAGTAACTGGGTTAACACCAAACGCTGAATTCACGTCTGTGTTGTTGGCAAACATGATGTATGGAAGTGGAAGAAGAGTCAAAGCTGTTTTTGTGCATAGCAACAAGAGTGTAGTCAGACTACAGAAAATCTACGCTATTAAGTGTAGTTTTACTACAATGAGTTGAAACATGAACCATAGCATTTGCCTTGTAAAAATCATTGTTATAGCGATGTTGTTCAAGGCGATACGACTTAGGTGTTATGAAAGAAGGGTTATTTATATCACCAACTACCAGAATATAAATTCTATTTTTTATAACCAAAAAATCTAAAAAAATATTACTACATAAAAGGGTATAATTCATTGAAATAGCTGATTTTGTTAATTTTTATACCAAAGTTTGTAGTCTTTAGTCGAAGGTTTCGTCGTTATTCACTCAGGGGCTGTTTGAGTAGAGTAAACCCTGTTTCAGTAACGCACAGATCAGCCGAATAGATTGTGCATCTGCAACATCGATCACTTGAGAGGAAAGGGGATCATAGTGACAAAGATGTTTTGCTAAGCTGATAGCGTTTGGGGTCGTTAAATGGAAGCTATGGCCATCTGCGAATAGATAAATACCTGATTGAGCCTTGGCCCAAGATACTCGAGATCCTTCATTGATGAACAGTTCACCATCGGAGGCTAAAAAATCCAGCAATGCATCTTCAGTCACGTCTTCATCAGCATCTATCTCTTGATCCGGATATTTGGGCTCAGTGACGAATCGGCCAAACCATTCACGAAAGCGATCCTTATCTTCAATGAGAGTGAGTAACATATTATGAGCACGATTGAGTGCTTCCTCAGTGATACAGCCTGGATCTTTGCTTTCAGCTAGGTCAGGGTCTTCATAGCGCTGATCATGGCCGAGTTGTTCTCCTATCTCATCAGTAAAGCTTCTGAGCATTTCATGGGTCGCAGGTGCCCTAAATCCGACAGAGCAGGTAATACAATCATCGGTTATAGCAACACCATTGTGTCCTATACCAGGGGGAAGATAGAGGATATCACCCGGTGCTAACTCTACTGAGGTTTCAGCCTTCCACTCGGGTAAGATCATCACGGGGGCATCATCCCGTCGAGGTGAGTGTTCATCAAACGATCCACCAAACTCCCAGCGTCGAATTCCCTGAGTCTGAATAAGAAACACATCATAATTATCATAATGTGGACCAACGCCACCACCTTGCACAGCAAAGCTGATCATCAGATCATCTAAACGCCAATTAGGTATAAAGTTGAACTGCCGAAGTAATGCGTGGGCTTCAGGTACCCAGTGGTCAACTGCCTGTACTAACAAGGTCCAGTTTTTTTCAGGTAAAGAGGTAAAACGCGCTTCCTCAAAAGGTCCTTGTTCCATATGCCACTGGTCATCGTCTGCATTAAATGCAATAAGGCGAGATTCAACCTCGGCTTCACAGGCAAGGCCTGCAAGCTCATTGGCATCTATCGGGCTTTGAAAATCCGCAATGGCATTACGAATAACCAGCGGTTTTTTTTGCCAGTAGTCACGTAGAAAGGTGTCTAGGCTCATTTCGCCAAGGGGCAGGGGGCTATTCATGAAATGACTCCTCAATGAGTGTCAATGGAAAGTTTGAGTCTGTTATGAGTTGGAAGCGTTTGACCTGTTTTTGGATGCAGAGGTATCTTTGTTTTCTAAACTCTCTTCTACAGAAGCTAAAATACCTCGCAGTATGCCAAGTTCAGCTTTTTCTGGATGAGCGCGATTAAAAAAGCGCTTTAATTTATCCAGAACCCGTCCCTCATGTTGCGGGATAATGAACTGTGTTTTCCGTAGCACTCTTTCAAGGTGAGCATAAAATAGTGCCATCTCGTCCTGCCTGGGATGGAGTTCTTGAGAGGTTTGAGTTGTTTTGGATGAGCTGACTTGCTTGCGTTGACAACGCCAGAGCTCATAACACACCAATTGAACGGCCTGAGCAATATTCAATACGGGATAGGCTGGGTTGGCATCAATAAAAAGATGGCGATGACAGGCTAGCATTTCTGCATTGGTCAGTCCCATGGTTTCACGACCAAACAGGATAGCTATGTTACCCATAGATGATTGATTGAACACCAGCTCAGCGGTTGATTCGACATCCATCAGAGGTAGATCGAAAGTTCGTTCACGTGCACTGGTGCCGATCACGAGTTGACAATCTGCAACCGCTTCTTCTAGGGAGTTAACGACCACAGCCTGCTCTAATAGATCTTTAGCGCCAGCGGCACGTGATGTCGCTTCTTCATCAGGGAAAGAGCGGGGGTTAATCAGTGTGAGCTGAGAGAGTCCCATGTTTTTCATGGCGCGGGCGACCGCGCCAATATTTCCTGGATGAAAGGTTTCAACCAGTACGATACGAACCGAACTTAGCATTTAAATACGTTTCGCTTGCGCAACCGCATTGCCAATATAGCTGTGCGGAGTCAGGTCTAGGAGTTCCGCTTTAGCTTGTTCTGGAATGTCTAGCTTCGCGATAAAGCTTTGTAAGGTTTCTTGGGTCATTGCATGGCCGCGTGTTAATTCTTTGAGCTTTTCATAGGGCTCTTCGATTGCATAACGGCGCATCACTGTCTGAATCGGTTCAGCAAGAACCTCCCAGGCGTTTTCAAGATCTTCATTGAGTCGAGCTGGGTTAACTTCAAGTTTAGAGATGCCTTTTAGGGTTGCTTGATAAGCGATAAGACTGTGACCAAAGCCGACGCCCAAGTTTCTCAATACCGTTGAGTCTGTTAAATCACGTTGCCAGCGAGAGATAGGAAGCTTTTGCACAAGGTGTTGCATGATTGCATTGGCAAGACCTAAGTTACCTTCAGAGTTTTCGAAGTCGATAGGGTTGACTTTATGTGGCATCGTCGATGATCCCACTTCACCCGCAATGGTTTTTTGCTTGAAATAACCCAGAGAAATGTAGCCCCACACATCACGATCAAAATCGATCAGGATGGTATTAAATCGACATACCGCATCAAAAAGTTCGGCGATATAGTCATGAGGCTCTATCTGCGTGGTGTAGGGGTTAAAGGTTAATCCCAGTGATTGAATAAAGGATTGCGCATGAGCTTCCCAGTTGATATCAGGATAGGCACTCAAATGGGCGTTGTAGTTGCCGACTGCACCGTTTATTTTGCCTAGATATTCTGTCGCTTCAACTTGTTTAATCTGTCGTTGTAAACGATAGGCAACATTCGCCATCTCTTTACCCACCGTTGAAGGCGACGCGGTTTGGCCGTGAGTACGCGACAGCATAGGTTGCTCTGCATGTGCATGTGCTAAGTCACTGACAGCTTCGGCCACTTGTCGCATGGAAGCTAACAGAGCTTGAGTGCCCTGTTTGAGCATTAAACCATGCGAAAGATTATTAATATCTTCAGACGTACATGCAAAGTGCACAAATTCGGTGACAGCGTTCAACTCGGTATTGTGCTGTATTTTTTCTTTAATAAAGTATTCAACCGCTTTTACGTCATGGTTGGTCCGACTTTCGATCGCTTTAATCTGTTCTGCATCAGCCACTGAAAACTCACTGACTATCGTATCTAACAAAGCGTTTGCTGACTCGCTAAAGGCAGGTACTTCCGTAATCTGAGAGTGCTGAGAAAGCGCCTGTAGCCAACGAATTTCTACTTCGACACGGCAACGGATAAGGCCAAATTCACTAAAAAAAGCACGCAGGTCAGCGGTTTTACTACCATAACGGCCATCGACGGGGGAAATTGCAGTCAGTGCGGAAAGCTCCATGAACGACGATCTCACTTATTTGGTCAGATTAACGAAAATTGAAATTATACCTGATTTTTACTTGAGTATGCGCTTCAAAGAAGGGCGCACTCGAGACTTAAAGAAAATAAAGTGCCAGCGCTTTCCGCCTACCTGACGCCAGAGCATGGCTGAACGCACGGCTGACAGAAGCAAAGCGCGTATTTTGGCAGCATTTTCATTGTTTTGCAGGTTGCGAGGATCGCCACTGACCTGAATGCGAAAGCTAAAAGTGCTTAAGGTGTCTTGGTACAACCCTCCCAGTCCAGCGATCACATTGGGGTGCGTAAATGCCGACGCTTGCATCTCTTTGGGTTCTGACTCTTCAGTATGATGGTCACCAAAATAATGGGCCTTTCTATTCAAGTCACTGAGACGCGAGCCAATCGTACTGAGCATGTCAGGTCTATCATGTAATTGTCTTTCTAGGTGTATCGCGCTCAGGGCATAGCGCATGATATTTGCATTGTTATCTGAACGTTTCTTTTCAACGACATCTTTCAGTGTACGAAGGCCGAGTCCAAGATTGTAGGGCAAATCTGCTACGCCACCATAAATATCTTCTGTCATATCAGGGTTCATTTCGAACAAGCTGGCAATACTGGTTTCAAAGCTGTTTTGTGCAACCATTCCGCGTTGCGCGATCTGATCAACTAGGCTGGCCGCTTGAAAAATGCCGGCTAAGGCAATCACTTGTTGGTCATGTTCTCTAGACATTTTTAGCCTTTATATTTAACTGATATGACATCGACTGGTGGTTTCAATGACGCCACCGCCCAAACACTTGGATTTTTGATAAAGTACAACTGATTGTCCTGGTGTAACAGCACGTTGTGGCTCATTAAAGGTAATGGTATAGATGCCTTGTGAGTTTTTATCAACTTGGCAAGGTTGGTCTGCTTGCCGATAGCGCACTTTAGCATGGCACTCAAAAGGCATTTCTGGTTCCTGACCATTGATCCAAAATAGGTCAGAAGTTGTTAGCCATTCTGAATACAATAAGGGGTGCTGTTGCCCTTGGACTGCGATAAGTACATTTCGTTTCAGATCTTTACCTGCTGCAAACCAAGGTGCGTCAGAAAAATCTTTTAATCCACCGATACCCAGTCCCTGACGTTGACCAATGGTGTAGTACATCAACCCTTGATGGTCACCTATCACGACCCCTTCAGGTGTTTCGATTTTGCCGGGTTGAGCAGGGAGGTATTGTTGCAGAAAATCACGGAAGCGCCGTTCACCGATAAAGCAGATACCTGTGCTGTCTTTTTTGTTGTGTGTGACAAGGTCGTGCTGTTCTGCTAATGCTCGTACTTGATGCTTTTCTAGTTCACCTACAGGAAACAGCGACAAGGCCAGTTGCTCTTCACCAACCTGATGAAGAAAGTAGCTTTGGTCTTTGTTGTTATCTAACCCTTTAAGCAAATAGGTATGCCCATCCTGATCAGATCGTTGAACATAGTGACCTGTGGCAATTAAATCAGCCCCCAGAATTTGTGCATACTCTAAAAAAGCTTTAAATTTAATTTCACGGTTACACAAGATGTCAGGGTTGGGTGTTCGCCCAGCCTTATACTCTTCCAGAAAGTGTTCAAAGACACCATCCCAGTATTCGGCTGCAAAATTGGCAGTGTGAAGATGTATACCTAACTTGTCACAGACTGCTTGCGCATCAGCAAGATCAGCTTTAGCAGTGCAATACTCGGTACCATCATCTTCATCCCAGTTTTTCATAAACAACCCTTCAACTTGATAGCCTTGCTGTTGAAGAAGTAAAGCTGAAACAGAAGAGTCTACGCCGCCAGACATGCCGACAATCACTTTTAACGTTGAAGTAGTGCTCATGGTGAAATAAATAGCTAACTTATTGAGGTGATAATGATATCACTTTTGGGAGAGTTTCGCTGGTTTAGCTGCGTTTTTCCTACGTGATAATGCTGTACTTTTCCGAGGAGCTTTATTTTTAGGTGAGGTCGGAAGAAAGACTTGTTCTACACGACTCTCGCCAGGAGCGATATTGTCCAGTGTCCATTGACCAATGGCATAGCGGATTAATCTGAGCGTTGGAAAGCCAATCGCTGCAGTCATGCGTCTCACTTGCCTGTTACGACCCTCGGTAATTTTTATTTCAAGCCACTGGGTAGGTGAATTAGGTCGAGTTCGAATGGGGGGGTGGCGCTCAGGAAATCTGGGTTCAATCATGGAGTTTACGCGAGCAGGGCGTGTCATGCCGTCTTTTAAGAGTATACCCGCTCTTAGCTTATTTAAGGCATCATCCGTTGGACATCCTTCAACCTGTACCCAGTAGGTCTTTTCTAATTTGAATCGTGGGTTACTGAGACGGTGTTGAAGTGCTCCATCATCGGTCAGCAGTAATAAACCTTCGGAGTCATAGTCTAGACGACCAGCAGCATAAACATTCGGACAGTGAATGTAATCGCTGAGGGTTGAGCGACCTTCGGGGTCAGTAAAGCAACTGAGAACCTGATACGGCTTATTAAACAGGATCAATGTAGCAATACGAACTCTCTCCGAAGGTCTTAGAGTAAAATGCGAATTTACTCTAGGTTATTTTAGCTGTACTTCGATGGGCTTAATATTGACCGCGTGCAATCCTTTTGGGCCATCTTTTGTCTCAAATTGAACGGTTTGGCCCGCTTTGAGGCTTTTGTATCCATCTACCATGATGGCAGAGAAGTGCGCAAATAATTCTTCATCGAAGGCTTCACTCAGAATAAATCCGTAGCCTTTAGCGTTGTTGAACCATTTGACGATTCCTGTCTGCATTGTTTGCTCCCCTGTGTCCTCTCATCCAAGTCGATTGACTTGATATCCTATGATGACGCCAAACTGTTACACTCAATGTTAACAGGCGTTCCTTTACTTCCTTGCAGGGACTGCAGATACTAATATCACTCCTGCGATTTGGGAATTATATTACGTTAAGGCAATCAAACGAAAGTGTAGATAGTACGAATGTTAAAAAACAATCAATGCGGATATGTAATGAAGAGTCATAGCGTTACGACCATAAGAATGGGCGATGAGGGAGAACATACGGATCAAGGTGATGGTCAGGTCGTCACGGCCACGGCAAAACCGGCTTTAAAAAAGCCGCCGATGTATCGAGTGGTGTTACTCAATGATGATTACACGCCGATGGATTTTGTCGTGGAAGTGTTAATGATTTTTTTCAATTTGAATCAAGAAAAAGCGACACAAGTGATGTTATCGGTCCATACTCAAGGAAAAGGCGTATGTGGAGTCTATACTCGAGATGTTGCCGAAACAAAAGCAGCGCAAGTGAATCAGTACGCTAGATCCAACAAACATCCATTGTTATGTGAAGTTGAGCAAGTATAAAAGGTGGTCCTATGCTAAACAGAGAACTGGAAGAAACCTTGAGCACAGCATTTCGTGGTGCTCGAGATAAGCGTCATGAATATATGACGGTTGAGCACCTTCTGCTTGCGCTATTGGATAATCGTGATGCGGCAGAAGTGCTTCTGGCCTGTGGTGCCGATTTTGAGCGTCTCAGGAGTCAGCTCAATCAGTTTATTGATGAAACGACGCCTTTGTTACCAGAAAATATACCTAATGCAGAAACACAGCCGACGCTCGGCTTTCAGCGTGTGTTACAACGCGCCGTCTTCCATGTTCAATCTTCCGGCAAATCTGATGTTAGCGGTGCTAATGTGTTGGTTGCCATTTTTAGCGAGCAGGAAAGTCATGCTGCGTTTGTATTACAACAACAGGGTATAGAGCGTGTTGATGTGGTTAATTTTATATCACATGGCATTTCTCGTATTGGTGATATGGGTAACGCTGAGCAACCTGCTGATGAAGAAGTTGCAGATGCAGATGGATCGGAGAAAAGTAAAAGCGCGCTATCTCAGTATGCGGTTAATTTAAACCAACAGGCTGCTCAGGGGCGAATTGATCCGCTCGTGGGTCGTGATCAGGAAGTGGAGCGTGTAGTTCAGATTTTATCGCGTCGCCGAAAAAATAATCCCTTGTTGGTAGGTGAGGCTGGCGTCGGTAAAACCGCGATAGCTGAAGGCTTAGCAAAGCTGATCATAGAAGATGCAGTACCAGAAATTATTTCAGATAGTGTGGTTTATTCACTCGACTTGGGAGCTTTGCTGGCAGGTACCAAATATCGTGGTGATTTTGAGAAACGATTAAAAGGGTTGCTAAACGAAATACGCCAGAAACCGAAAGCAATACTGTTTATTGATGAAATACATACCATCATTGGCGCCGGTGCAGCCTCTGGCGGTTCAATGGATGCATCGAACTTGCTTAAGCCATTATTGAGTTCTGGCGAGATACGCTGTATCGGCTCAACAACCTTTCAGGAGTTTAGAGGTATATTTGAAAAAGATCGTGCATTAGCGCGTCGCTTCCAAAAGGTTGACGTTCTTGAGCCGAGTGTTGCAGATACTTACCAAATATTGAAAGGTCTAAAAACTCGATTTGAAGAGCATCACGATCTTGAATATACCGATGCAGCACTCAAAGCTGCAGCAGAGCTAGCAGATCGTTATATCAACGATAAACATATGCCAGATAAAGCTATCGATGTTATTGATGAAAGTGGTGCTTATCAACGTCTGCAAAAACCGGAGCAGCGTAAACAGATTGTCGATGTCCCAGAAATTGAAGCGGTAGTTGCCAAAATTGCACGTATACCACCTAAGAGTGTTTCTGCATCGGATAAAGATCTGCTCAAGAAGTTGGACACAAATCTTAAAATGGTTGTTTTGGGTCAAGATGAAGCGATCGATACTTTGTCAGCGGCGATTAAACTATCGCGTGCGGGCCTTAAAGAACCTAACAAGCCTGTGGGCTCTTTCCTATTTGCCGGTCCGACGGGGGTGGGTAAAACGGAAGTGACTACCCAACTCGCCAGAATTATGGGTATTGAATTGGTGCGCTTTGATATGTCTGAGTATATGGAACGTCATACCGTTTCAAGGCTAATAGGCGCTCCTCCGGGTTATGTGGGATATGATCAAGGTGGTTTATTGACTGAAGCGATCACTAAGTCACCTCATTGTGTTCTGTTGCTAGATGAAATTGAAAAAGCCCATCCGGAGGTTTTCAATATTCTGCTTCAAGTGATGGATAACGGTACTTTGACAGATAATAACGGTCGTAAGGCTGACTTTAGAAATGTTGTACTGGTCATGACGACGAATGCTGGCGCTGAAGCGATGAATCGGCCATCCATCGGCTTTACCCATCAAGATCATAGCACTGACGGAATGGAGGCCTTGAAACGTTTATTCACGCCTGAGTTCCGCAACCGTTTAGATGCTGTGATTCAATTTAAACCATTGAATACGGATATTATTAAGGGGGTTGTCGATAAGTTCCTAACTGAGTTACAGGCACAGTTGGATGAAAAGCATGTGGTGCTGAACGTATCTGAATCAGCTCGCCACTGGCTAGCTGAGCAAGGTTATGATGATAAAATGGGTGCTCGACCCATGCGCCGCTTAATTCAAGAGAAAATTAAAAAGCCGCTAGCGGAAATGATTTTGTTTGGAGAACTATCAGAAAGCGGGGGGGAAGTAAGAATTACCGCTGAAGAGGGTGAAATTAAACTGGATTGCGAGACGGTAGCAGCCTAGGGCTGCTTATCGTCCGCTAAAGTGAAGTGCGGCGGTACTTATTAAGACCGCCGTATATCAACGTGCACGATAAGTAATACGGCCTTTGCTCAGGTCGTAAGGTGTTAACTCAACTTTAACTTTGTCACCCGTAAGAATACGAATGTAATGCTTACGCATTTTTCCAGATATATGAGCGGTGACTATGTGACCGTTTTCAAGTTCTACTCGGAACATGGTGTTTGGTAGTGTATCTACCACCGTTCCTTCCATTTCAAATGAATCTTCTTTCGCCATTCAGTGATTACCTCTGAGACTGGTTAACTAAAACCCTGTCCGGTTTTAAAGGCGCAAATTCTACCTGAAAAAGTCAACAAATCAAAATCATTCTGACCTAAAATGGGTCCAATGCCCATCAATTAGCAGTTCTAGGGGTTTAAATGCTGTCTTATAGTTCATTTTACGGCAGGACTTGACCCAATAACCCAAGTATAAATAGTGCATGCCACGACGCTTAGCTTCTTCTATTTGCCACAGTATCGCAAAGGTTCCTAAACTTCTTGATTCTTCATCGGGTGCATAAAATGTATAGAGTGCGGACATATCTTGATTGAGGTGATCGGTTACAGCAACGGCGAGCAACCTATTGTTGGCGTTTCGAAATTCATAAAACCAGCTATCTAATACCCCTTCAACAAGGAACTGGTTGAACTGCTCAGGGGTAGGAGGGTACATGTCACCGTCAGCATGACGCTTATCAATATAGTCTTGATATAAAGCAAAATACTCTCGATCCATCATGGGGAATTTACGCAACACCTTTAAATCTCTATTTTTATTCAGAATGCGGCGTTGGGATTTGCTGGGTTTAAAGTCTGCAACGGGAATGCGAATCGATTGACAGGCTTGGCAACCTTCACAATGTGGGCGATAGATGTGTCCACCACTTCGCCTAAAACCAAGCTCAGATAACTGGCTGTATGTCTCATTAGTTACGCGTTTTTGCGGGTCAACAAAGAGTGTTTTTGCTTTTTGATTGGGTAGGTAGCTACAGTTATGTGAGGGTGTGACATAAAACCGGAGTGTCTGCATGTTACTCATGACTCGTTACCTGCCTCAGTAGCAAAGTGTAATACACTATCCTTGTTGATGGAGAACTCCCAATTCAAGGTGTTTGGAGCTTCACCATACTGTGACAACATAGCACAGAAATCTTCTCTTGAAATGAGCGTTGCTCCCAAGCTTTCTAAATGGGGGTTGTGCACTTGGCAATCAATGAGTTTAAATTCCCATTCATTTAGTTGTACGCATAAAAAACTAAAAGCGATTTTTGATGCATCTGTCGTTCTACTAAACATCGACTCGCCAAAAAAAAGCGATCCTAATGCTAAGCCGTAAAGTCCACCAACGAGTTGATCTTCTCTCCACACTTCCACAGAGTGAGCGATACCTTGCTGGTGAAGTAGCGTGTAGGCAGCGATCATCGCTTGACTAATCCAAGTGCCTTGTTGATCTGCTCTGGGTGCTGAGCAGGCCTTAATCACATCTGTAAACGCTTGATTAAAGGTGACTTTGTATTGAGTCCGCTTCAACGTTTTACGAAGGCTTCTTGAAATGTGTAACTCTTTTGGGTGTATGACACAACGAGGGTTGGGGCTCCACCACAGAATCGGTTCTCCAGGATTAAACCAAGGAAAAATGCCCTGTTTATATGCGGTTAAAAGTCTTTCCGGTGAGAGATCACCACCGGCAGCCAGTAAGCCATTAGGGGTCTTTAATGCTTTACTTACCGGTGGAAACGGAGATTCAGAATCTTCTAACCAAACAACCATATTACGCTTTTAAGTCATCTAGATAACGTTCGGCATCCAGGGCGGCCATGCAGCCGAAGCCTGC
>SLCQ01000008.1 GCA_007125745.1 Nitrincola sp. | reverse complement strand
GGGACACCTTTTGTATGGGCTAATGGAGACTCTTTGAGGACATCCTCGCCAGCATTTTGATCAAGTACAGCAACATTAGACATTCTGGCGCTCTCCCTTTGGATCGAGGAAAATTGGACTTACTATTTCAGCTTCAAAGACCTTACCATCCGCCATGGGCATATAGACGGTTTCACCCATGCGTTCAGCACCACCCATTACCAGCGCGAGTGCAAACCCCTGACCTAATGTAGGACTGAAGTAGCTTGAAGTGACATGACCCTTCATCTGCATAGGTACCGATTGATTGGGATCAAACACAATTTGCGCACCTTCTTCCAAAACCACTTTCGGATCTTTTGGCAACAATCCGACCAGCTGTTTACGGTCTTTACGACGCGTATCGGGTCTGGATAAAGCACGCTTACCGATCCATGAGAAAGGCTTGTCGTAACCCACACACCACTGCATACCTAAATCTTCAGGCGTGACCGAGCCATCAGTATCCTGACCCACGATAATAAAGCCTTTTTCAGCACGCAGAACGTGCATGGTTTCGGTTCCATAAGGTGTCAAACCATAGGTGTGTTCATGTTCAAATAACGCATTCCACACCTGCATTGCATAGTTGGCCTGAACATTGATCTCATAGGTCAGTTCACCTGTGAAGGAGATGCGATAAACGCGTGCAGGCACATTGGCCACCATACCTTCTCGGCATTCCATAAATTTGAAGCTGTCCTTGGCAAGATCTATATCAGTAATTTCAGACAACAGATCACGTGCTCGTGGTCCCGTAATAGTCATGGTCGCCCAATGATCGGTCACGCTATTAAAGTAAACTTCCAGTTCCGGCCATTCAGTTTGATGCCAAAGCTCCAGCCACTCTAATATGCCAGCGGCTCCACCGGTGGTTGTGGTCATCAGAAAATGGTTGTCACCAAGGCAGGTGGTGACGCCATCATCCATCACCATGCCATCATCTTTACACATCAATCCATAGCGACACTTATTAAGACCTAACTGTGCCCATTTATTGGTGTATACACGTGCTAAAAACTCTCGGGCATCTTTTCCTTGAATATCAATTTTCCCCAGTGTCGAAGCATCTAAGATACCGACACTTTCTCTCACAGCACTGCATTCACGTGCGACAGCTTCATGCATGGTTTCATTACCCACGGGGAAATACCAAGGACGTTTCCACTGACCCACATCTTCAAACTTAGCACCGCGCTTAACATGCCACGTGTGCAAAGCTGTATAGCGTTCAGGGTCAAAAAGAGCCCCCGCATGACGACCTGCAATCGCACCAAACGAAATGCCAGTATAGTTGGGTCTAAAGACCGTAGTACCCGTTTCTGGGATGGTTTGCCCTAGCAAACGAGCGGCAATCGCCATGCCGTTGATATTCCCCAACTTACCTTGGTCGGTACCAAAACCAAGCGCAGTGTAGCGTTTAACATGCTCAATCGACTCGAAGCCTTCACGTGTTGCTAGCTCGATCCCTGCGGCTGTTACATCATTTTGCAAATCAACAAACTGCTTTGGTGCACGCGAGGTGGGTTTTAGGTGTGGCACTTGAAATAATGGTGCAGCCTTGCCGTCAATACGGGATGGCGCACGAGGCAAACTAGGTACCTCAGTTTCAAGATTACAGGCCTTCAATGCATCAAGGGCGGCTTGCTGGCCAGATTCAAGCACAGCATTTAAACCATATACAGCCTTTACCCCACCTGCGGCGCTCACCCCATTAACTTTGCCGGGGACGAAACCGAGTGCTTCATCACTCCACACCGGACGAGAGCCCGTGTGTGCCGCAAGATGCACAACTGGGCTAAATCCCCCACTACTAGCAATTGTGTCGCACGCCAACTCTTCAACAGCTCCCTTGATCTCAAAAGCATCCAGGTCGATAGCTGCGACTCGTGCCGCCGTGACTCTTTTACTGCCTTTCGCTTCAAACACCGCACTATTCAGGATTAATCGGATACCTTTTTGACGAGCTTTTTTAACGAGATCACCGTCAGGATTTGCTCTGCAATCCACAATTGCCACGACCTCTCGGCCTGCCTCTAGCCAATCAAGGGCTGCCTGATAGCCGCTATCATTACTTGTTGTCACTACCAGCTTTTGGCCCGGTACAACAGCGTAGCGACGTATGTAAGCCGACACGGCACTGCAAATCATGTTGCCTGGCACGTCGTTATTCGCGTACACAACCGGACGTTCCTGTGCCCCAGTTGCAAGAATCACCTGCTTAGCGCGTACATGGTGCATTCTGCTTCGCGTAAGATGTGGATGAGGAGCACTATCCCCCAAGTGTTCAGTACGTCGTTCATGCAGAGTGACAAAATTATGATCGTGATAACCATTCGCGGTGGTTCTGGGTAGCATGAGCACATCTTCGTAACTGGCTAAAACAGCCAGGGTATCAGCAACCCACTCCATCGCGCTTTTTTCATTGAGTGTCTCGCTGGTCTCTAACAAGGATCCACCGAAGGCTTCCTGCTCATCACATATAATCACGCGCGCACCACTTTTCGCTGCCGTTAGCGCAGCCGCTAATCCAGCAGGGCCTGCGCCAATGATTAAGAGATCACAGTGACGATGGTAATGATCATAAATATCTGGATCTTTTTCAGTTGGCGCCCGGCCAAGACCCGCGGCTTTACGAATGAACTTTTCATAAGTCATCCACATCGAAGCCGGTGCCATAAAGGTTTTATAATAAAACCCTGGGCCCATCATTGGACCACCTAACTTTCCAACCAAGCCCATCGCATCATTGTTAACATTGGGCCAGCCGTTGGTACTCCGTGCAGACAGTCCTTCATACAGCGCTTGTTGAGTTGCACGAATATTAGGAACTTGTGCAGCCTCACTGCTACCCAACTGGACTATGGCATTCGGCTCTGCCGCATTCGATGCCACAATACCTCTGGGTCGAGAATATTTAAAACTGCGATTGACAATGTCGACTCCATTTGCCAACAAGGCTGAGGCCAAGGTATCCCCTGCAAAGCCACTGTAACGTAACCCATTAAAGGTGAAATTGATTGGCTGACTGCGGTCGATTTGACCACCTTGATTAAGACGATTGGATTGGCTCATTTTTCGCCTCCAACTTCACGACTTTTTGCGGTTATAGAAGGTTGTTCACCCATTTTATAGACTTCTAAAATTTCATAAGTGACAGTATCGCGGGTCACGTTAAAGAACTTGCGACAGCCTGTGGCG
>SLCQ01000258.1 GCA_007125745.1 Nitrincola sp. | reverse complement strand
TGATCCTGGTCGTGACTATGTCCGTGATCGTGATCGTGATCATGGCCGTGATAAAGCTGAACAATTTTGGCATCGGTTCTCTGTAGTGGACGAACTAAGAACTGTTCCATATCTGGCCCGACCCAAAAGATAACATCTGCATCTGTAATCATTTGCATATCGGAAGGCCGAAGCGAGAAAGTATGTGGTGATGCGTTGTCGGGTAATAGCTGTTGAGGCTCAGCCACACCCTCTAAAACGGCTGAAGCAATCAGCTGCAGCGGCTTAATAGTGGTAACAACTTGCTGAGCAACCACCTGACTGGAAAATAGCATGAGCGTTGCAATGGGTAAGCCTCGGGCTAGGTGTTTTAATTTTGACATGATAACCTTTACCTATTGTTGAAATTGTTTAGGTTATAATATAACAAATCATCTTGGATCGCACCCACCATGTCTGATCAAAATATTGTCTTTGCTTGCCACTCAGACCATCAACACTGTATTGACGAAGCATTAACTGTTGCGAAAAGGCGATGCAAAGAAAAACAGCAGCGCTTAACGCCTGTAAGAGAACTGGTCTTACGATTAATCTGGCAAAGCCATAAACCCTTGGGTGCCTATGACCTCCTACCCGCCCTTGCACAGGCAGGATTCAACTCAGCACCACCCACCGTATATCGCGCACTGGAATTTTTACAAGAACAGGGGCTGGTGCATCGACTATCGTCACTGAACGCGTATATAGGATGTATCCATCCTGATAAAGAACACTCAGGATGCTTTTTTATCTGTGAGTCCTGTCAGCAAGCACTAGAATTAGAAGCACCATCACTACAAACAAATTTGCAACAACAAGCTCAACAAATAGGTTTTTCTATTCGAAAAGAGACCATCGAAGTGTTAGGCATTTGTCCTGAGTGTTTAGCAAACAAGGAATTAGCTTAAATGATGACGGAAACTCACCAAGACCTAGTGCGCTTAGAACAGGTATCGGTTCAATTTGCCAGAGAGAAAGTCCTTAAAGATGTAACGCTTTCATTACATGACAACTGTATTACTACCCTCATAGGTCCTAATGGTGCCGGCAAGACAACATTAGTAAGAGTCGTGCTTGGTCTGATTAAACCTACTCGTGGGAATCTTTGGTGTAAACCTAATTTGCGTGTGGGTTATATGCCACAAAAATTACACATAGATCGTACCATGCCACTTACGGTTAGACGTTTTCTGAACATTGGCCTTAAGCCTGCAAAACACCAATTAGAGTTGACACTGGAGCAGGTAGGTGCCCAACATTTACTTAAGCACTCCTTCCATGACCTTTCAGGAGGGGAAACTCAACGTATACTCTTAGCAAGAGCGCTTCTAAGAGACCCTCAGTTACTCGTACTGGATGAGCCTGTTCAAGGAGTCGATGTCAACGGACAGACCGAGCTTTATCAATTAATCAGCGCCATTCGACAACAACGTCAATGTGGTATTTTAATGATTTCACATGATTTGCACCTTGTGATGTCATCCACAAATCATGTTGTGTGTTTAAATAAGCACATCTGTTGCTCGGGACATCCTGAAAGAGTCAGTAATGACCCAACATTTATTGAGCTGTTTGGTCGTTCACAGGCAGAAGCATTTGCCTTGTATAACCATCATCATGACCATCGACATGATAGGCTCGACAGTCACCCTGAACTTTTACACGATCTAGATAGTGTTCAGGGGCCATCCAACCATGCCTGAGTTTATTATTATTGCGCTGATAGGTGGATTAGGTGTTGCCGCAATTACGGGCCCATTGGGTGCCTTTGTTGTGTGGCGACGCATGGCGTACTTTGGTGATACGCTTGCACACTCGGCACTCATGGGAGTTGCCTTAGGTTTTCTTTTCAGTATTAACATAAACCTTGCTGTCATGGCATGCTGTGTACTTTTAGCCATTTTGCTGGTCGCCATGCAAAAGCAACATTGGGTTGCTACCGATACACTACTGGGCATTATGGCACATAGTACCTTGTCCATTGGTCTCGTAGCGGTATCTTTACTTGATCATATTCGCATTGACTTAATGGAGTACCTTTTTGGCGATCTGCTGGCTATCGCCCCTACAGACCTTTTTTGGGTATTTGGAGGAGGGTTAATTGTATTATTAGCACTTTGGCGACTATGGCATCCGCTTTTAGCCATCACCATCAATGAAGAACTTGCCCAAGTGGAAGGTGTGAATGTGACTGCAACACGCCTTGCCTTGATGCTAATGATTGCACTCGTTATCGCTGTTGCGATGAAGCTGGTGGGTATTCTGTTAATCACATCACTTTTAATCATTCCAGCGGCGGCAGCACGCAGGCTTTCAGCAACGCCTGAGCAAATGGCCATGATTGCTTCTGTTTTGGGAATGCTTGCAGTAACCGGAGGTATCTGGGGATCATGGACCTTTGACACACCAGCGGGGCCTTCGGTGGTTGTTACGGCACTACTCATTTTCTTGGTGCTTTATAGCTTACCACAACGATACAGTCGCTAATGCTTAGCAGATTAAGACCCTATCAGCCAGACAGAGCCTCACATCAACGTGTTTGGCAACTTGCATGGCCGATGATGCTCTCGAACATTACGGTACCATTACTGGGTTTGGTTGACACCGCTGTCATGGGCCATCTCCCTGACCCTCGTTACTTAGCAGCGATTGCTATCGGTGGAGTCATCTTTACAAGTATCTATTGGACATTTGGTTTCCTTAAAATGGGTACTACTGGACTGGTGGCTCAAGCCCACGGGCGTGAAGATGGTAACGCTATACGCCGATATTTAGGTCAGTCACTGTTCATCGCATCATTGATTGGAAGCCTTATATGGCTATTCAGGGCTCCCTTGATTGAGATGGCTCTTCATTTAGCGGGGGCTTCAGCTGACGTCATTGACGAAGCTCGACATTATGCAACTATCCGAGCTTGGGGGGCGCCAGCCGTTTTATGTAACTTTGTGCTGTTAGGGTGGTTTGTCGGTAATCAAAATACACGTATCCCCCTGTTACTTCTGACGGCTACCAATATCATTAATATCCTGCTGAATCTCTTGTTTGTGTTTGGTTTTGGCATGCGTACTGATGGGGTTGCACTCGGTACTGTGATTGCTGAGTATACCAGCTTGGTGATGGGCCTATGGTTTTGCCGCTCTCTTCTCAAGGGTATCACCGGAAAGTTTCGCGCTAAAGCACTGCTCTTTTGGCAGGGTTACCGAGAAT
>SLCQ01000205.1 GCA_007125745.1 Nitrincola sp. | reverse complement strand
TGGGTTTTTGCCGGTCCCGTGCGAACACACTTAGGCTTAACACTTCCGGTTGAGGATGTTGAGCAGATCGATATTCGTGTCGATACACAGTTGCTGGATAACCAACTGGCTATTGATCAGCGTGACTTAACGCTGAATCAGGTGAGTGGTCATATTCGTTACACGACTGTTTCTGGGTTAAGTTCAGAAGCATTAGAAGGATATATGTTCGATGAGCGGGTTGTCGCGCAGATCGCTTCCCATGAGGACCAAACGACCTTAACAGCTCAGGGAAGCGTGGCTTCAACGCATCTAGATCAGCTTGTAGGTATGCCGATTGGCCCTCGTGTTGCAGGAAAAAGTGATGTTGATCTGAGGATGACTTTTTGTGCGCAGACGCTTAACTGTCCGCGTATCGAAGTTCGTTCAAACCTAGAAGGAACATCCATCGATTTACCCTTAAGCCTGGGTAAAGAGAAACAGCAGGCTCGCCAGCTTTTTATTGATCTCTACCCGGAGTTGGGTCGTCTTTACCTGCATTATGATCGTTTGCTTCAGTTAGCACTTGATGTAAACACCTTATCACGAGGACAGCTCGTGTTGGGCGATGGAAAGCCGATGTTGCCATCAGATGATCTATTCGAAGTCAAAGGGGCATTACCTGCACTCGCGCTTCAAGGTCAAGTAATACGACTGAATGAGCAGGAATGGCAGGCGCATTTTGATCATCTGCACTGGTTTGGTACTGAATCGGAAAAAGACGCGCAGGTTGAAGTGCTGGATAAAAATATCAACACTATGGATGTGGGTCACTTTCCGGCTCTGACGCTTCGTATCGATGATCTTCAACAGAACGCTAGGCCATTGGGTGCCTGGTCTTTAACGGCTTCACCACAAGGTAACAGTCTGACATTTGAGAAGGTAGAAGGATATCTTGAGGATTTCACTTTACAAGGGCATGCACATTGGCAAGGAGGTCGCTTTGCTAACACCGATATGACCCTTAAGGTGTCGGGATCGGATTTGGCAAAAGTATCTGAAAAATGGGGACTAGGTGAACCCGTGCAGTCTCAACATTTTCGTTCCGAAGCGCAACTGAGTTGGGCTGGCGCACCATGGGACTTTCGTTTGTCACGGCTAAACGGTGCTTTTCAGTTTACTGCTGAAGAGGGACGAATTATTGAATCGGGTGCAGGAGCCAACTTATTAAGGGTATTTGGCATACTTAATTTAAATACCCTATCAAGAAGATTACGGTTAGATTTCAGCGATCTACTTCAGAAAGGGTTGGTGTTTGATCAAATTCATGCTGATTACCAATTAGACCAAGGAGTGGCCGTTTTACAGAAACCACTCACGATGACAGGCCCTTCAGCGAACATGGATATCACTGGAAAAGTCGACCTTAATAGCAATCAAATTGATAAAAGAATCAACGTCACGGTGCCGTTGGGAAGTAACCTTACCCTTGGGGCGGCACTACTGGGTGCCCCTCATGTTGCAGGAGCACTGTTTATATTTGATCGAATCATGGGTGAACGAATTGATCGTATGAGTCAGATCACTTATAGCCTAACCGGTGATTGGAAGGACCCCCAGCTGAAAGTGTTAAACCCGGCTGATCGTTAATCTAATTCTGTGGTTTCGCGTAAAAAGCGAAACAGCTTTCGGTACTGAGTGGGCGGGGCTTGCTTGTCAATCTCTTTGCGCGTGTTGCGAATCAGTTGTCGAAGTTGCTGTATATCAGTGGTTGGGTGTTCAGTGATAAACGCCTCTAATGCCTCATTTCCCTCGGGTCCATTTTGAAGCAATCTATCTCTCCAACGCTCAAGTTCGTGGAATTTTTGATTATGAACCTGGCTGGCGGTGTCAAATCCATCTAATGCTGTCTTGATAGCCTCTACATCGGCATGGCGCATGAGTTTACCGATATACTGCAAATGTCGTTTGAGAGCACCGTTCGATGTAATGCGCTTTGTTTCAGCCACTGCTTCACGTAGCACGTTGTCCATGGGGATTTTTTCTTGTTGATCAGGGCGTAACTCAGTAATTTGTTTACCAATAAGTTTCAAAGCTTCCATTTGACGCTTTATCTCTGAGCGACTGATAAAATCTTCGTCAGTAGAATCAGGCTGGTCTGTGTTCATCTAGGTCTATTCCGGTTCGTCGAATCGATTATTTATCAGGGTTGTCAGTGCCTCATGGGCTTGCACTTCATCTGCTCCCTCTATATGTAATATCACTTCAGTGCCCTTGCTGGCCGCCAACATCATGACAGCCATAATGCTTTTACAATCTACACAACGACCGCTTTTTTCAATTTGAATTTGACTACTGAAGCTTGAAGCCAGTCCGCTTAACTTGGCCGCCGCTCTGGCATGAAGTCCCAGCTTATTGATAATGGTAATAGGCGTTGTAATCATCTGTTATCTGCCAGCTCTCGATGACGGACATGAACATTTTCCATCTGTTGGCTAAAGTGTTCGGCTAACTGTTCAGTCAAGTAAACAGAGCGGTGTTGGCCACCCGTACAACCGATAGCGACGGTTAAATAGCTACGATTGTCTTGGCGGATACGTGGTAGCCACCTTTCAAGAAATTGGGTGATATCCTGTTGCATCTCTAATGCTTCGGTTGATTGTTGTAAAAAGAATTTTACCTCTTCATCCTTGCCGGTTAGGGGGCGTAATTCTGGAATCCAGTGAGGATTAGGAAGGCTTCGCACATCGAATGTAAAGTCACTGTCTAGGGGTGAACCATGCTTAAATCCAAAGGATTCAAAAAGTAATGAGAGTGACTGTTCTCGACGCTGTGTTAGGCGAAGTTTAATTCGGTCACGCAAATCATATAGCGTCATGTGTGTGGTATCGATGCGCAAATCTGCTAGAGAGACGATAGGTTCCAGTAGCAATCGCTCATGTTCTATCGCTTCTTGTAAACCTGAATAACGGTCGGTTAAAGGATGTTTTCGGCGAGTGGCGCTAAAGCGTTTGAGTAAGGTGGCTTCAGATGCGTCAAGGTAAATGACTTCACAGCTTAAATGGCGATAACTTTTTAACTGGTGATGCAGTGCAGGGAAACGTTCAAGACTGCTGGTTAAGTTGCGAGCATCAATACTGACGGCGATACGTTTAGGGCCATCATCTGTATCTGTCATCTGTCTTATAAGATCGGGTAAAAGTACCGCTGGTAAATTATCGATACAATAAAACCCTGCATCTTCCAACGCTTGTAAAGCCGTTGTTTTTCCAGATCCTGAGCGACCACTCAACACAACCAGTTTCACTGTTTAGCTCCGCTTTTCAGCAAAGGTGATGAACTGTTGATAAAGCTCTTGATCGGTTGAAGCTTGTCTGAGTGCTTCACGTATATCAGATTGGCTAAACATTTCAGCAAGGCTCGCTAGGGTATGAAGATGGTCAGCCGCCGCATCTTCAGGTACCAAAAGACAGCAGAGTAAATCGACAGGGCGATTATCTACTGCATCAAATTCAATGGGCTCTTTTAGTGTAATCAATAAAGCGGTGGCATGCTCGCAACCAGAAAGGCGACAGTGTGGGATTGCCACACCGTCGCCTATACCCGTGCTGCCGAGTCGTTCACGATTTAAGAGTGCGCTGAAAACATCTTCTGCTTCCATCGCTTCGTTATTCGTTACGAAAAGCTCGCTTGCTATTTCAAGAACGCGTTTTTTACTGACGGCATCAATGTGACAACGCGTCATTGATTCTGTCAGCAGTTCGGATATAGGCATAGGGTTATCTATCTTGATATTTATTTATGAGACTTCATTTTTTCCTTATGCTTGATGACTTGGCGATCAAGCTTATCGACCATAGAATCAATGGCTGCATACATATCTTCTTGTTCAGCTTGGGCAAAAATTTCGCCACCCGCAACATGCATGTTAGCTTCAGCTTTTTGGCGTAGCTTCTCAACACTGAGGGTCACCTGCACATTGGTAATATTATCAAAGTGCCTCTCTAAACGCTCAAACTTAGTATGTACATACTCAGTTAAGGCTTCTGTTAACTCGACGTGATGACCGGTGATATTGATCTGCATGGTATTTCTCCTTAGTGCCGGTACGGTGAAGACCGTACTCTATTTTAATTAAAGCAGACGCTTGCGCTCATTTGAAGGTGGAATAGCTAAAGCTTCACGATATTTTGCAATCGTACGTCTTGCTACATTAATACCTTGTTCTTTGAGCAGTTGCGCTATTTTGTTGTCGCTTAGGGGCTTTGCTGTATTTTCTGAAGCAATGAGCTTCTTGATCAGTGCTCGAATAGCGGTAGATGATGCACCTTCTCCATCAGCCGTGTTGACCTGGCTAGAGAAAAAGTATTTCAACTCGTAAATGCCGCGAGGGGTATGAATATACTTTTGGGTCGTCACACGTGAAATCGTGGACTCATGCATCGACACCGCTTCTGCAATATCGTGTAAGACCATCGGTTTCATCGCTTCATCACCGGTTTCCAAAAAGTCACGCTGACGCTCAACAATTTCAGTGGCTACTTTCAGCAAGGTATCGTTTCGACTCATCAGGCTTTTTAGAAACCATCTAGCTTCTTGTAAATGGTTTTTTAAGTAAGTGTTATCTGCACTGCTGTCTGCACGACGAATTAAGTCGGCATATTGACTGTTGATCTGAAGCTTAGGTGCAATATCAGGATTTAGCGATACAACCCACTCATCATGCAGTTTGCGCACCATGACATCAGGAATAACATATTCAGACTGGGTGCTACTGATCAATGCGCCTGGCTTAGGATTAAGTGATCGGATTAGTGTAATGACTTCATCTAACTGGGTTTCGCTTAAGCGCATTTTTCGAAGCAAAGTCTTGTAATCATGGCTTCCTAGCAGGGGTAAGTACTCACGACAAAGTCTGATAGCTTCATCTCGCCAGGACAATTCTTCCGGTAGCTGACGGATTTGAATACATAAACATTCACTTAAATCTCTGGCACCTACGCCCGGAGGGTCAAATTGTTGAATACGATGTAAGACTGTCAGAATCTCGTCTTCTTCAACATCTTCAAATAGTTCAGGCTCTTGGGATTTAAACTGTTCAAGTAACTCTGCTAAGTCACTTCGCAGATAACCGTCTGCATCAATAGAGTCGATGACTGACTCAGCGACCAGACGGTCTTGATCCGACATAGGGGTTAGATTGAGTTGCCAAAGCAAATGGTCTTGTAAGGTATCTTCACGTGTATCGTTTTCATTATCGAGCCAATCGCTATCACTGACGGGGCTAGAGCTTTGGTGTTGAAATGTATCTTCCCACTGGCTGTCTGTTGCAAGTTCTTCGGGTATGGAGTCATTCCACTCATGCTCCACCGGAGTATCATCGGCATGAGCGTCAGGTAACTCTTTTTCGCTATCTGTTTGGCGGTTTACTGTATCTTGATTCGATTCAACTGAGGGTGATTCATAGTTATCGAGATGTGTTTCATCACTTTGTTCAGCTTCATCTTCACTAATTTCAAGCAAGGGGTTACTGTCCAGCGCCTCTTGAATCTCTTGCTGGAGGTCTAATGTGGAGAGTTGCAATAGCCTGATCGCCTGCTGTAGTTGAGGCGTCATAGTCAGATGCTGGCCAATCTTTAAATGTAACGCTTGCTTCATATGTGCCTTTTGATCACTTCTTAATAGGCAGGGAGTTGTTAAAGCCTGAACTGGTCGCCTAAATAAGCGGCTCGAACCTGTTCATTGTTCATTATGTCAGATGGACTGCCATCTGCAAGGATTGTACCTTCGCTGACAATGTAGGCACGCTCGCAAATATCCAGAGTTTCTCGAACATTATGATCGGTAATCAGTATGCCGATATTGCGCTCCTGTAGATGGCGAATGGTTTGTTTTATGTCATTGACAGAGATAGGGTCGACGCCTGCGAAAGGCTCGTCAAGTAGGATAAACTTGGGCTCTGTAGCCAGTGCGCGCGCGATCTCGACACGGCGCCTTTCGCCTCCTGATAAGGACATGCCTAAACTGTCACGAATGTGCGTAATATGAAACTCCTGTAATAATTCATCAAGAAGCGATTTGCGTTGAGCTTTAGATAGTTCGGGACGTGTTTCCAGGATAGCCATCAGGTTATCACTCACGCTTAGCTTTCTGAATACCGATGCTTCTTGAGGTAGATAACCAATCCCTTTTTTTGCACGACTATGCATTGCTAAGCGGGTAATCTCTTGTTCTGCGAGACGGATATTACCTTGATCCGCGGCAATAATCCCAACAATCATGTAAAAGCAGGTGGTTTTACCTGCTCCATTCGGTCCTAGCAAGCCGACAATTTCACCTTGATCAACATAGAGTGATACATCACGAACCACTGCTCGAGCTTTATAGGATTTAGCCAAGTTTAACGCTTCGAGTCGAACTGTCATATCAAGGATTGGCCTTAGGCTGAATCACCATTTGTACGCGCTGACCACCTTGGGTTTCACTGCGGAAAGCGTCAACGACTGACTTTTCCATGTCATAAATGATGCGCTCACCAGTAAACTCATCGGCGTCCTGTGTGACACGCGCTTCTTCAGTAATGGTAACGGTTTGTGATGGAACACGATAATCCATATGTAAACCGTAGGCTTTCGTTAAAGGTTGATCTGGCGTTGCTTGTTGCTGAAATTGTGCGGGTGTTCCTGTGGTGATGATGCGTGCAATACTACCCTCATCATCACGGTACATTTCGACACGTGAACCTTGCAGAATCATAGTGCCTTGTCGTATTTCCACATCACCTGTGTATACAGCTACGCCCGTAATGTCGTTCATAGTGGCGTGGTCTGCACTGACATGAATGGGTTGCTCTTTGTCCTCAGGCAAGGCGTGACTATAGACACTTACAGTCAGTAAGACGATCACTAAAGCACGGTAGACTTTTTTAATGGGTAACATAATAGCCTCTTACCTCAGATAACAAATCAATTTGGCGTTCATCGAACCACGCCTCCATGCCTATGGCATCGGTTCGATCATGACCCTGAACAATCAGTACAGGAGCGTCTGTATATGCATAGTTTTCCGGTGGCAGGAAAGTCAAGATGGATGTAGTCAGCACCCAAGGTACATCAGAAGTGGAATTATCGATAACCTTTACGTTCCCTGCAAGCTCAATTTTACTCTCATCATCTAACATAAACCCTTCATCGGAAGAGATTTGCATATCCCCTGATTCGTTTGGCATGGTCACCAGAGGGGTATCAAAGGTTGTTCTTTCTTGCACAGGAAAGTGCTGTAACAAGGGTGATTGAATCATGTGTTCTATTTCACCTTGTTCATCAAATTGGGTAATAAAAGCGTCACGAATAAAAAAGTCCACTCGATTCGGGTCGTCTGCCTGTGGTAAAGAGTCCTCCTGCGGGGTTCCAAAAAAAGCCCAATAAAATCCAGCTATGGTCAGAATCAAAAAACCGAGCAGTAATCGCATACGAGCCGTTTTAAGCATTAACGATAAGCCTCAATCAGTGCGTTCAATTTGCCTTGTTCAGATAAAATAAGCTCACAAAACTCACGGACAGCACCTTCTCCACCGCGACGTGAACTGCACCAGTCAGCTTCTTTGCAAACCAATGGGTGTCCGTTAGGAACCGTTGCGCCAAACGCGACGGTGGTAATGGCAGACAGATCTGGAAGATCATCGCCCATATAGGCGGTGGTTGTTGCACTTTCTCCGCTTTCTTTCCAAATCTCTTCAAGTGCCGTTAATTTATCCTCTCGCCCCTGTATTAGCCAATGAATGCCGAGGGCTTTCGCTCGAATGCTGACTTGTGATGAGCTTCTGCCCGTAATAATGGCCGTTTTAATGCCTGATTCATGTAATAGTTTGATACCTAAGCCATCCAGGGTGTTAAAGCTTTTGACCTCTTGGCCATCGGCTAAAAAATTGAGTGAGCCATTCGTCAATACGCCGTCAACATCAAAAACGGCCAAGCGGATATTGCGAACGCGTTGTTTAAGTGTGTCAGTGAGTTCTGTCATACTTAAATCACTCCTGCTTTTAAAAGGTCATGCATGTTAAGGGCACCAGCCAGCTTACCTTCGTTGTCGGTGATGAGTAAGGCATTTATTTTATGTTCTTGCATGACTTTTAATGCTTCAGCCGCTAAAGAACCTTGTTTAATAGTGGTTCCTCCTGGTGTCATCACTTCCGCAATGGCCGTATTTTTTAGATCAACACCTTGGTCTAAAGTTCGGCGAAGATCGCCATCCGTAAAAATGCCTAAAAGCTCGCCTTGGTCGTTAGTGACTGCTGTCATGCCAAGGCGCTTTTGGGTCACTTCCATTAAGGCTTGATGAATCGGTGTAGTGATGGTGACTTGAGGGATTTCTGCGCCAGCATGCATAATATCGTCAACACGGAGTAATAGCTGTTTTCCGAGGCTTCCACCCGGATGAGAAAAAGCAAAGTCTTGAGGACTAAAGCCGCGCGCCTCTAGCAGAGCGATGGCCAACGCGTCACCCATGACAAGCTGAGCTGTGGTACTGGAGGTTGGTGCTAGGTTATGCGGGCAGGCCTCACGCTCAACGGGTAGATGTAAGTTAACATCAGCGCATTTTGATAAGGTTGATTCGGGGTTGGCTGTGATGCTGATTAAGGGAGCGCCCATGCGTTTAATTAAAGGCAGAATAGTTACTACTTCAGACGTTTCTCCTGAATTTGAAATGGCCAGCACTATATCTTTTCCAGTGAACATACCTAGATCACCATGGCTAGCTTCACCAGGATGGACAAAAAAAGCCGGTGTGCCTGTGCTGGCCAGTGTAGCCGCTATTTTATTGCCAATATGTCCAGATTTACCCATGCCGGTCACTATAATGCGGCCTTCACAACTTAACATGAGCTTGCAGGCATTGGTGAAGTGATGGTCAAGTTGTCCTTTAAGTGCATTTAAGGTGGTCTGTTCTATGTCGATTGTACGTAAACCAGCGGCTAGGAAGTTAAAATTTTTCATCAGGATATGCAGCTACCAAAGTGTAAAAAAATGATGATATAGCGCTAAGTTTAACGCAAATTCATGTTTTTTAGCATCTCATTTGTCTGAATATCCGAGATTACACGTTTATCATCGATCATTGAGATGGTATATTTGCCGATCTTGTTTGATTGTACAGGGTGAAAGGATGGGTCAGGATACGCCTATCGATAAAGCGGCTGTTATGCCGCTTGACGATATCATAGTAGAAATCCGTAACATGACATTTACGCGTGGTACTCGGCAGATTTTTGACGACATTAGCTTGAAAATCCCAAGGGGTAGAATCACAGCGATTATGGGTCCTTCTGGTACAGGGAAAACAACGCTTCTGAAATTAATCGGAGGGCAGTTAAACCCTGATAGCGGTCAAATTTTGCTCGATGATCAGAATATCCCGACATTGAATCGTAGAGACCTCTTTATCGTTCGTGAGCGCATGGGAATGTTGTTTCAAAGTGGTGCCTTGTTCACCGATATGAATGTCTTTGATAACGTTGCTTTTCCGATTCGAGTGCATACAGACCTTCCTGAAGAAATGATCCGTGATGTTGTATTGATGAAACTTCAGGCGGTTGGGCTTCGGGGTGCAACTGCGTTGATGCCCAGTGAATTATCTGGTGGTATGGCCAGGCGTGTAGCGCTGGCACGGGCGATTTCACTGGATCCGGACATAGTCATGTATGATGAGCCTTTTACGGGCCAAGATCCCATTGCAATGGGTGTCTTGGTAAACTTGATCAAGAAGCTCAATCAGGCGTTAGGTCACACCTCGATTATTGTGTCACATGACATCCAAGAAACCCTTTCGATTGCTGATTACATATATGTTTTATCCGATGGAAAAGTCATCGCGGAAGGTACCCCTGAAGTGTTAAAGCAACAAGATTCCGAACAGGTCAGGCAGTTTGTAGACGGTCTTCCCGATGGTCCAGTACCATTTCATTATCCAGCCCCTCAATTAATGGAAGAGCTGATGGAAGGGGGAGTTTTTAAGTGATTTTAGATAAGTTGCAACGTTTAGGGCATCGAGGCTTATCGCGATGTGCAGCCTTTGGTCGATCCGGCCAGATACTGTTTCAATCCATCGTTGCTCGACCAGCACCTGTGATGATGTTTCCACTGTTGATTAAACAGATCTATTTTGTGGGTGTATTGTCCCTAGTCATCATTGTCGTTTCAGGTGCATTCATCGGCATGGTATTGGGATTACAGGGCTATACTATTTTGGTTGATTATGGCTCTGAGCAAGCTGTCGGACAAATGGTAGCACTCAGTTTATTAAGAGAGCTTGCCCCCGTAGTTACCGCGCTACTCTTTGCAGGGCGAGCTGGTTCAGCGTTAACGGCTGAAATTGGTTTAATGAAAGCGACAGAGCAACTGGCCAGTTTAGAGATGATTGGTGTCGATCCGTATCGTCGTATAATCGCGCCCAGGCTCTATGCTGGTTTTATTTGTATGCCACTATTATCAATGATCTTTGCGGTCGTTGGTATTTGGGGGGCTGCCTTGGTTGCTGTGGACTGGCTAGGCATACACAGCGGTGCTTACTGGGCTAACATGCAACAAGCAGTCGATTTTAGAGAAGATGTTCTCAATGGATTGATCAAGGCGGTGGTGTTCGGGTTCATTGTCACCTGGATCGCTGTCTATCAAGGTTATGATTGTGTCCCTACCTCCGAAGGTATCAGTCAGGCAACCACTCGAACGGTTGTCTATGCCTCGCTTGCTGTGTTGGGATTTGACTTTGTTCTTACCGCTTTGATGTTTGGAGATTTGTAAAATGCGTACCCGTACCGTTGAAATCAGCGTCGGCCTATTCATGATTGTTGGGTTTGCGGCATTCATCCTATTGGCACTCAATGTCAGTGGTCTTAACCTCACACCTAAAACGGGTGGCTACAAACTGTATGCGCAGTTTGAAAATATAGGCGGCCTTACTCCGCGCGCAAAAGTGTCTATGTCGGGCGTGCAAATTGGTGAAGTGCGTTCCATAAGTTTAGATCCGCAAATGCTTGTCGCCGAAGTGGAGATGAACATCTTCGCGGATGTGGATTTTATTAGCACCGATAGTTCTGCCATGATTCTGACATCGGGCTTATTGGGTCAGCAGTATATTGGTATTATTCCAGGAGGTGATATGGATGTGCTGGGAGACGGCGACTTTATTTTCGACACACAGTCAGCGCTTGTACTAGAAGACTTAGTGGGTAAATTTTTGATGAATCAAGTGGGTGATTAAACGAATGAAAAAGTTATATGCTATTGTAATCCTGCTCCTGGCTTCGCTTTTGATCTCATCAAATGCGGTTGCTGTGGATGAACACTGGGAGGCGGCTAGAGACGTCGTAGCGGAAACCACTGAGCAAGTGATTGCGCTGATGGAAGATCGCTCGTTGCTTGAGGATGAAAATCGTACTCGATTGCAGTCTGAAGTTGAAAGCATTGTAACGCCTGTGATTGATTTCTACGGTTTTGGTCGGGGTGTTATGGGCCGTTTTGCGCGCACCGCAACCGAAGACGAACTGCAACGTTTCGCTGATATTCTTAAGACGACACTGATCCGTACCTATTCAATGGCAGTGAGTGAGTTTTCCGTTCGTGAATATTCGATTACACCACCGAGAGCACCGAGCCCACAGCCTGATATGCAAGTGGTGAATGTTCAGCTGACATCAACTGCTGGCAAAACCTACAATATTCTTTATTACATGCGTAACATTGATAATGAGTGGAAGCTGGTCAATGTCGCTGTTGAAGGCATTAATATCCGTCTTACTTTTCAGAACCAGTTCGCGGACATGTATCAGCGTGCTAGAAGTGTCTCAGGTGTCATTGATGGCTGGGAAGAGCGCGTTGCTCAAACGGTCGCCGAGGTTGTAGAAGATGTCGAAGGGTGAAGAAACAATAGTGGATTTAACCCTTACGGGCGATGTGCTGTTTTCCACCGTAGTTGAAAAACGTAATCAGTTACTCAAAGAGCTAAAAAACGTTACTGGAAGATGCCGGATAGATTTTGCTGGAGTTGGACGAGTAGATAGTTCAGCACTCTCTTTGTGGTTATGTTGCTTGCGTT
>SLCQ01000016.1 GCA_007125745.1 Nitrincola sp. | reverse complement strand
CAGTGGATGATGGTTGGTCTGAATCAAGCATGGAGCTCCAAGGACGATAGTTCTCTATTCCTAATAGCGCATGAATCGACCAAGGCATTTTATTGATACCCGACGATGCACCATAATTATCCACGACATCGATCACATATAAGGCTTCTTTACCGGGGAACTTACGCGTACCACGACCTAACTGCTGGGTATAAAGCACGCGGGACATAGTCGGTCGGGCCATGACAATCACAGAAGTGTGCGGGGAATCCCAACCTTCATTCAGTAATGAGCAGGTGGTTAAAAACTGAATTTTCCCCTCTTGATAGTCCTGAATATAGGTGGCAGATTTATTATCCTTACCACTGACCGCCATAGCTGAAATCTTATGCTGCTTCATCAACGGCCAGGTAATCAAAAAGATCTGACGGCATTCGCGTAAACAGACGACTCATCATCGAGTAGGTTTGTACGACAATATCATTCTCCACTCCTTCACCTACACGAAGGTGGTCTATGTCATGATCGGCCAAACGCTTTGAAAACTTCTGAATATGATCCAGTTTCAACTGTTTAGATGGCACCATGATCAGAGATTTTTTGGCAAACCCAGCATGATATTGCTCGGCTAGATCTGCAATCAGCACCTCAGTTTTACCTGTACCTGTTGGCAACACGACAAGAAACGCATTCTTCCCTTCAACGCGTGCCTGTCGCATCGCATCCAGTTGGTTGACCTGATGATGCAGTAATGCAAATTCCCGCGAGACACTGACCTTCTGCGCCAACTCAAAATGCACTGCGGGTCCAAAAAAACGTTTTAACTCCTCATGAAAGTTTTCAACAAACTGCATTCCCTCCAACGACCAACGAAACACCTTGACGCCATAGGAAACTAGGGAGTTTTGTTTGACTAACTGACGCCGATACTGGGTCTTACCGGTTATGATGGGATGATGGTACGTCTCACCGTTTTTTTCGATGGCAATATCAGCACCTTCAGAACGCTGCAGAAAATAGTCCACCCAACGGGTCTGACCTTTGATATCAATAATGGGTAATTCTCGTGAGACTCGATCAAGCGCTTCATGACCATAACATTCAATAAATGCTTGCTCGAAATAGGCTTCCGGCAAGGTTGGATCTACTTCTGAAAGCGCTCGATTACCACCTGCACGAATCTCATCCTCACTAAAATCGCGATTCAGATAAAGTTGCAGTAGCTGCCACTCTTGCTCCAGGTCATCCTCATCATCAACGATGATTCGAAACAGACTGGCATGCTGATGCATTAAACGATTTTGCTCTTTGGTATACTCGGTGTAGGAATAGGGATAGTTTCGATCACAGACACGATGATCCACCATAATGGCGGTATCAGAGGGTTGGTGATGAAACAGCACACCCCTCAGCACATGTTTCGTTAAGAAAAAACCCAAGGGTTCTAAACGTTGTGTTAAGGTTTTCAATAACGAAGGCTGAAACGCTGGGATGCTCTCAAAAGGTGGTTTCAACGGGGCTCATCCTTGTGTTGTCACATCAATCCATTCTTAACCTAAGAACATCATGATGACGCTAGAATTTTATAACCAAAACGCCGAGTCTTTTTTTAACGATACCATTCAAGTGGACATGAGTGAACTCTATCGCCCATTTGTTCAGCGCGTTAAACCAGGTGGACGCATTTTAGATGCAGGTTGTGGATCAGGCCGAGATGCTAAAGCGTTTTTAGCCATGGGATTTCAAGTCGACGCTATGGATGCTTCTGTTGAAATGGTAAAACTAGCCAGCCAATTCACCGGCTTACCTGTTAAACAGCAAACCCTAGAGTCGATAACCGACATTGATCGCTATGACGGCATTTGGGCCTGCGCCTCCCTACTCCACTTACCAGAAGCATTACTACCCAAGGTTTTTACGCAGTTTGAAGCGGCACTGAAGCCGATGGGTGTTTGGTATATGTCGTTTAAATATGGCTGTGGAGAACGGGAAAAAGATGGTCGAGTGTTTACTGATTTGAATGAGGAAGGGTTACAAGAGCTGTTGAAGCACTGCCCTAGTCTATCGATAGTTGAGCAGTGGGTGACAGTGGATAAGCGGCCTGATAGGGATGAACGGTGGTTGAATGTGGTTGTTTGTAAGAAGGTTTGATTAATTACGCTAAGCAACAAGGACGAAACACCATGAATTTACAGAATATTTTTCTTCAGACCTTATCTCAATTTTGGTTCATTATCCCCTTTCTATTGTTTGTTGGTGTCATACGTAGCCCCTGGTTCAAAGGGGTATTCGGTGAATTTCTGGTAAATAAGCTTTTAACGAGCCTTCCTGAAACTGACTACACACTGATCAAAAACGTTACGCTTCCAACAGAGGATGGCACAACTCAAATTGATCATATAGTGATATCAAAGTTTGGTATCTTCGTCATCGAAACCAAAAACATGAAGGGCTGGATATTTGGCGCTGCACACCAAAAGCAATGGACTCAAAAAATCTACCGACATTCAACCAAGTTTCAGAACCCTCTTCATCAGAACTATAAACACATCAAAACATTAGAATCTGTTTTGGACTGTAATGCTGAACACATTCACTCTGTCATAGTGTTCATTGGGGATAGTCACTTTAAAACAGAAATGCCAAATAATGTGACCTACGCCCGAGGATGTTTAGGATATATCAAAGAATTCAACCAAGTCGTTTTTTCGGATACTGAAGTTGAAACACTGATCACTAGGCTAAATGAGATCAAAATGAAACCTAGCCTAGTGACAGATTACAAGCATCGTAAACATGTTAAGGAGCTAGTCGCAACTAAAGAAACAGAGGTCAGCAATCCAACGTGCCCCCGCTGTGGCTCCACGATGATCGTCAGAGAAACTAAAAAAGGAACCAATGCGGGCAAAAAGTTTTTAGGCTGCTCTGAATTTCCGAAGTGTCGAGGTATGAGTAAGCTTGAATAAGACTCCCCAAGAAGTATTAACTGGATACTGCGAATGGCTTTAACAAACAAATGGCACTTTTTTACTGATCAAGTGATGGGTGGTGTGTCATCGGGTCAAATCAGCTATCACGAAGAAGGTGATGAACGTTTTGTCAGAATGACTGGAATGGTGAGCACGGAAAATCGTGGTGGCTTTATTCAAATGCGAAACGAGGTATCACCGTTACAGAATGAGCTGATAGAAGGTATTAAGATAATTGTTCGTGGGAACCAACAACAATACTTTGTCCATCTCAAAACACGAGGATCACTTCTGCCTT
>SLCQ01000159.1 GCA_007125745.1 Nitrincola sp. | reverse complement strand
GTCGTTTTCATAATCACCATGACGTAACTGATCAGGAATCGGTTTTTCTTGAACAATCACATGACAGCGTTTCATTTTTCCCTGTAAAAACGCCCAGTAGGTGGGAATGCCATCTGGGTAATGAATAGTGACATCTAAAATGGATCTAAATTGATCACCCATTGCGTTGAATGCAAAAGCCATGCCTCCAGCCTTAGGTTTCAGCAGATACTGAAATGGAGAGTTTTGTTGCTGATGCTTGGCTGGGGTAAAGCGGGTACCTTCTAAAAAGTTCATCACACTGGTTGGCATGTCTCTAAACTTTTCGCAGGCTTTGCGAGTCGTTTCGATATCTTTACCCTTCATCTCGGGGTGTTTTTCTAAATAGGCTTTGCTATAACGTTTCATAAAAGGGAAGTCGAGCGCCCACCATGCGGCTCCCATGATCGGTACCTTGATCAGCTCCTGCTTTAAAAAAAACTTGAGAAGTGGAATGCGACCATTCAGGCAATGTTGAAGCACCATGATATCGACCCAGGACTGATGGTTGCTGATAACAAAATACCAGCCTTTAGGATCAAGTGTTTCGGGTAATTGAATTTCCCAGTCCATTCGTTGTGTTAGGCGCATCCACAAGGAGTTATTGCTGACCCAGCGATTGGCAATAAACACAAGGATCGCTGTCAATTGGCGGCGTATCGGTTTGTGTGGAATGATAATTTTCAGAAAGGTGAAAAAAAATAAAAAGAAAGAAGAAACCAAGATATTGATGAATAAAAGAAGACTGGCAATGATTCCGGTAACAAACGACATGCTCATTCCTTTAGCCGAAGCTCTATTCTGTTTTTTTCAAAGCATATCAACAGTCTCTGTTAAAGTCATGGTCTTCTGTTCACGTATCAATTCTCTTGGGAGAGCAGTGTTGGCTTTGAACAGATCACTTTGAGTTGATGTTCATTTATCTCATTGTAAAAGCAGTTCGGCCTTCCTGTGTGACAGGCAGGGCCTTGCTGATCTACGAGGAGTAAAAGCACATCACCATCACAATCTAACCTCGCTTCAATTAAGGTTTGTGTATGGCCTGATGTTTCTCCTTTGCGCCAAAGGGCTTTTCTTGAGCGCGACCAATAGCAGACTTGTTGTGTGGTTAAGGTTTCCATAAGTGCTTGTTTGTTAATCCAAGCCAACATCAGTACATCTTTGGTGTCATATTGTTGCGCAATCGCCGTGATTAAACCGTCAGTGTTCCAAGGAATGGAATCAATAACGTCACTTAGTGGCATTACACTATTTTTTGTAGCTTTTTCTAATGATAACCAAATAGACATAGATGATGTAACTCAGTATTAAGGATAATATTAATGTTATATTATAACATTAATTGTGTCCAATTACGTTGTTAAGGTATCTATAATGTCCCATGATTTATCGGATCGAATGGAAAAAAAACACGCTGATCTATTGATCTGTTCAGGCTCAGTTTTTACACCAAATGGTGTTGAGCAGATAGATGTCGCGTTACTCGGTGGTAAAATTGTAGCGCTAGGTAATCTTCAGTTGTCTTGGAGTGCCGAGAGGCGAATTAACGCAAAAGGTCTCCATGTCTTACCCGGCGTCATTGATAGTCAGGTTCATTTTCGTGAGCCTGGATTAACACATAAAGAGGATATTGAAACCGGAACACGTGGTGCAGTTTTGGGGGGTGTAACTGGTATTTTTGAAATGCCCAATACCAATCCCTTAACGCTTTGGGAAGAGGACTTAAACGCAAAACTTAGTGCGGCTAAAAATAGAGCCTGGTGTCAATATGCGTTTTATATCGGTGGGTCCTCTGTGAATGCTGATCATCTAGCATCACTGGAGCGCATGCCAGGGTGTGCTGGCGTTAAAGTATTCATGGGAAGTTCATTCGGTGATCTGTTAGCCGATGATGATGTGGTTTTACAGCGAATTATCCGAAACGGTCAACGAAGAATGGCAGTTCACGCAGAAGATGAGTCGCGTTTACGGGCACGAAAACACTTAGTTGAAGGTAGTGCAGATGTCCTTTTGCATCCCTTCTGGCGTGATGTCGAGAGCGCTCTTATCGCCACGAAATATGTCAGTGACAGGTTGGCCTATTCATACGATTATTAATGGCCAAAGTGTGGTGTTAGACGAAGTCTTAGTAGGAGAGCCGATAGGGCAACCTTTTCTTTTTTGAAGTCAAACGTGAGTTTTAGCTTAACGCAAGCTAAAACTCACCGGTAGTGTAATGACCAATTGATTTTGGTTGATCGATGATGGAAAGCTTGGCATAGGCGCAGCGCGTGTCAGCATCTCTAACACTTCTTGGTCTAGCATCGCATGTCCACTGCTTCTTACGATACGTGCATTCAGCACCTGCCCCTGCCTGTTTATGGTGAACTCCACTTCAGCAACACATTCACGGCGTTGTCTTCGGGCTGCCATAGGGTAACGTTTGTGTTGGGCTAGGTAGCGACTCAGTTGTGCATAATAGTTAGCTTCAGCTGCCGGGTCTCCTCCCGTATCAACGACCTGTTCTTGACCTTGAGTGTTAGCGCCGGCAGTTGAACTCTCATCAGCGGGTGTATCGGTAACTTGCTCACGTTGACCTTGAATATCTGCAGTAGTATCCACAACCTCTGGTGAGGGGGTAGGTGCCACTTTTTTTGGTTCGGGTTGAGGCTGTTCTGTAGGAACCGGTTTAGGCGCAGGTCTTGGCTCTGGCTCTGGCTCTGGTTCTGGTTCTGGCTTTGGCTTTGGCTTTGGTTTGGGTTCAGGGATTGGTTGCTGAACAGGCTCTGGAGTGGGTTCCGGTTCCGGCTCAGGCTCAGGCTCTGCTTCAACGGGTACTTCTACAACTTCCTCGATAGCTTCTTCGACAACTTCTTCAGGTACTTCATCAAGGGGTTCATGCGGCTCATCTGAGGCGTCATCAGGAGTCTCTTCATGAGTTGTTTGTTGAGAGGCGGCTTCCATGGCATCCAATAGATCGCCGGCACTGGCTAAGCTGACGGTTACACCCGCAATGCCTGGTTGAATAGCCGTTTCTTGAGTTGTTTTTCGGTGAGTAATCCAAGCATAAGCGAGAAGCGCATGAAGTAAGAGCGCGACCAGAAAAGCTGTTAATCGGTGGCGTTTGGTTAGTGTCATGAGTTTGAACTTGTCTGGCGTGTATAGAGGGTGATTTGTTGCATACCCGAATCAGAGAGAAGCTTTAATAAAGGTTTCAGTGTCTCAGCAGTGACATCTGCATCAATTTTCAGTGCCAGAGAGATTTGC
>SLCQ01000081.1 GCA_007125745.1 Nitrincola sp. | reverse complement strand
GAGTTAGTGCCAAGCGCTAAAATCTCTGTCGTTGGTGTCTATCGTGATGAGGAAACACTAGAACCCGTTCCTTATTTTGAAAAGCTGGCCAGTGATATCGATTCACGCATGTCTCTGATAGTGGATCCGATGCTGGCCACCGGTGGTTCGATGATTGCAACCATTGATATGCTGAAAAAAGCGGGGTGTACGAGTATTCGAGCCTTGGTGTTAGTTGCTGCACCTGAAGGGATTAAAAAGGTAACCGAAGCGCATCCTGATGTCGATATCTTTACCGCTTCGATAGACTCTCATCTCAATGAACAGGGCTATATTATTCCGGGCCTAGGTGATGCGGGCGACAAGATTTTTGGCACTCGTTAATTTGGATATTTTATTTAAGCTGTTCATTGGAGAAATGTATGAGTTGTGAAACGACACAAACCTCAAGCCATTTTAACTGGCGAACCATCATTGCTGGCTCACAAATGTTGTTTGTCGCGTTTGGTGCGTTGGTTTTGATGCCACTGTTAACGGGCTTAGACCCCAGTGTTGCCCTGTTTACCGCCGGTGTGGGCACTTTACTGTTTCATTTTGTTACCGGTGCTACCGTTCCTATTTTTCTCGCATCTTCGTTTGTTTTTATTGCACCCATCATCTTTTCAGTACAAACATGGGGCGTTCCAGCGACTATGGGCGCACTATTGGCCGCTGGTGTCGCTTATATGTTTTTAGCGTTATTGGTCAAAGTGAAAGGGCCTGGCTTTTTGCATCGAATTTTACCCCCGGTCGTTACAGGGCCTGTTATTATGGTGATTGGCCTGGGGTTGGCGCCTATTGCTGTCAATATGGCTATGGGTAAAGCGGGAGATGGTAGTTTTGAAATTTATCCCTATCAAGATGCGATGATTGTCGCCATGATTGCACTGATAACAACAGGTGCTGTTGCTGTCTTTGCACGTGGAATTTTTCGCTTGCTTCCCATTTTGAGCGGCGTAGTGGTGGGGTATATTGCCGCTTGGTTTATGGGTATGGTTGATCTAGCCCCGGTGCATGATGCCCCTATGGTGGCCATGCCTGCTTTTGTGATGCCTGAATTTCACTGGCAAGCTATTTTGTTTATGGTACCCGTGGCTATTGCCCCTGCCATAGAGCATGTTGGCGATATGCTCGCTATTAGTAATGTGACAGGTAAAGATTACGTTAAAAAGCCTGGCTTACATCGCACACTGTTTGGTGATGGTATTGCGACATCGGCAGCAGCCATGTTTGGGGGGCCTCCAAATACGACTTATTCCGAAGTAACTGGTGCTGTCATGCTGACCAAAGCCTTTAATCCGATCATTATGATTTGGGCTGCTGGTTTCGCGATTCTGCTGGCTTTTATTGCTAAGTTTGGCATGCTGCTGCAAACCATACCAACGCCTGTGATGGGAGGTATTCTTATTTTGCTGTTTGGTTCTATTGCAGCGGTTGGAATGAATACTTTAATCAAAGCGAAGGTGGATATGGCCGCTCAGCGAAACTTAGTCATTGTCGCAACAGTGTTGGTCTTCGGTATAGGAGGAATGGCCATAGGTGAGGGTGCAATGAGTCTGCAAGGCGTCAGCTTGTGTGGCGTGGTGGCGATTATTCTTAATCTTGTCTTGCCGCACCCGGATTCAGATAATGACCTTCATGTAGAGCAGGAAGTTGTCGAAGATTTAGTCAAGCATGCGCGGGATTGATTGTTAAGCAGATCTGTTATGCAACAAAAGGCCTGAGTTCGATTAGAAGTCAGGCCTTTAAGATATATATTCAAAAGTTACTAAAGAGTTAACTGGATTGAAAGCAGTAAAGCAGTGATGGCCGTTAAAGCCGGTATTTATTTGTTACTCGCTTCGTAAGCGGCCGCTGATTCCACAATCGCTTTACGAGCTGCATCAGCATTGGACCAGCCTTCTACTTTAACCCACTTGCCGACTTCAAGTTTTTTGTAGTTTTCGAAGAAGTGTGCAATACGATCTTTAGTCAGTTGTGGCAGGTCATCAACATCATTGATATCGCCATAGGCTTTTGAGAGCTTTTCGTGTGGAACCGCAACTAGCTTAGCGTCTTCACCAGCTTCGTCTGTCATGTTCAAAATGCCGACTGGACGGCATCGAATAACAGAACCTACTGCAACGGGATAAGGTGTGATGACAAGCACATCAAGTGCATCACCGTCATCAGCTAACGTATTGTTGATGTAACCGTAGTTAGCTGGGTAAAACATCGGTGCAGCCATAAAGCGGTCAACAAACACTGCATCAGAATCTTTATCTATTTCATATTTGACGGGAGAGCTTTCAGCTGGGATCTCGATGATGACGTAGATATCGTTAGGCAAGTCTTTGCCTGAAGGTACGTTTACAAAGCTCATAGGTTAGTTCCTGTGATAACAGTTAATTTAAAAAAAATTCGGGCGTTGGTGTTATTGTAAAGTGATTGCCAGCCTGCATCTATTCGACTTAGGATCAGATTAGGCTAGCCTATGGATCTGTTAAAAGGCTTTCTTCATTAATCTTTACGATGATACTCCATCAATTTTTCCACCTCTTCACGAGAGCCTAGGGCGATAGAAACTCGTTCATGAATCTGTTCAGGTTGGATTTCCATAATGCGGCTGTAACAAGTTGTCGATAATCCGCCAGCTTGCTCGATCAGCATGCTCATGGGGTTACCTTCGTACATTAATCGAAGCTTGCCTGGTTTGTTGGGGTTTCTGGCATCCCACGGGTAAGAGAACATGCCGCCACGAGTCAGTATACGGTGTACCTCTGCAACCATTGAGGCGATCCAACGCATGTTGTAGTTTTGTTTACGTGGGCCATCAGTTCCTTGAACAAGATCATGAATATATTCTTGCATGGCGGGTTCCCAATAGCGCTGGTTGGACATGTTGATCGCAAACTCACGCGTCGTGGGTGGAATGGTGACGTCTTCATGGGTCAAGAGGAAATCACCTGTGTGAGCTAAGGTAAACATGTTCACCCCGTCACCAGTGGTTAACGACAGCACGGCATGCGGGCCATAAAGCACATAGCCAGCAGCCAGTTGCTGAGTGCCTGGTTGCAAAAAGAGTTCATCACCATCTTCATGCTCGCCCGGGGGAACCTCTAAAATAGAAAAAATAGTGCCAACGGATACATTGATATCAATGTTGGAGGAGCCGTCAAGCGGATCAAAGGTGACTAAAAAACGACCTTCTGGGTTACCAAAAACAGCATGGTCTTCTTCTTCTGACGCCACGCCTCGAACGAGTGGGTTGTCGAGCACAACCTTTTTCAACACTTCATTGGCTATGATGTCGAGTTTTTTTTGTGTTTCACCCTGAACGTTGGTGTTATCAGAGATGCCTAACACACCGGCTAGCTCACCTTCTCGAAGTTGCAGGGCAATCTCTTTACAGGCCAGCATCAGGGTGTCAATAAGTTCAATGAGTTCAGAGTCGATCTTTTTATGTCTGAGAAAGTTACTCAAGAGTTGCATGGTGTGCTCAATCCTCGGCATGGTTAACGGCGATAGTTAGTCTATTCCTGACAACAAGCGCGATTGTACGTGAAAAGTGTCTCAATTGCACAAATTGATCAGCTGAAAATTGTGATTTAATCACGCGTAATGGGGATAAACAGTGGCGGTTAAAACTGCTATGATCCACTCGACTTTTAGAAGGATGTATCAACGTGCATATTCATATTTTAGGTATCTGTGGAACCTTTATGGGCTCGCTTGCGATTTTGGCGCGTGAAGCTGGGCATCGCGTGACAGGATCGGATCAGCATGTTTACCCCCCTATGTCCACACAGCTAGAAAGCGAAGGCATCGAGTTGATAGAAGGGTATGACCCTGAACAGTTACAGCCAGCACCTGATCTGGTGATTGTTGGAAATGCGATGTCGAGGGGCAATCCCTGTGTAGAGTATGTGTTGGAAAAAAGGTTGGCCTATACCTCAGGGCCGCAATGGCTACATGATCATATTTTACCAGGACGTTGGGTGCTGGCAGTTGCTGGTACGCATGGAAAAACCACGACAGCAACCATGTTAGCTTGGGTTTTAGAGCAGGCAGGCCTGTCACCTGGCTTTTTAATTGGTGGGATTCCCAATGGCTTTGAGCGCTCTGCACGAACTGGTTCGACGCCTTTTTTTGTGATTGAAGCGGATGAGTATGATACGGCTTTTTTTGACAAGCGATCTAAATTTGTTCACTACCAGCCACGCACCTTGGTGCTTAACAATTTAGAGTATGATCATGCTGATATATTTCCTGATTTAGCGGCGATACAGCGGCAGTTTCACCATCTGAATCGTCTTGTTCCAGCCTCTGGCCAGGTGATTTTCCCTGCACAGACGCCTTCGCTGGATGAGGTAATGGCGATGGGGTGTTGGAGTGAGCAAGTACAGACGGGTCTGAATGGCGTTGGTGAGTGGTCTGCTCATCTATTAAAAGCAGATGGCTCAGCATTTGAAGTCTATTTCCGAAATCGCTTGGTTGGAAAGATCGATTGGCAGTTAACTGGCCTTCATAATGTTATGAATGGATTACATGCACTAGTTGCTTCGCGTCATGTCGGTGTCTTACCAGAGCAATCTGCTCTGGCTTTAAGTCAATTTTCAGGTGTCAAACGACGTATGGAGTGTTTGGCGGAGATTAACCATGTCTTTGTTTATGACGATTTTGCACATCACCCAACAGCTATTGAAACAACATTACAGGGGTTGAGAGCTAAAGTAGGAAAGGAGTCTATTATTGCGGTGATCGAGCCTAGGTCAAATACCATGCGTTTGGGAATGCACCAAAAACGCTTGATGGAATCCGCACAGGTTGCAGATCAAATTTATTGGTATCAGCCTGAAGGGATGCACTGGTCTCTAGATAGTCTTGTTGAAAAATCCTCCAAGCCAGCAACGGTGTTGACAGCGGTGGATAAAATCGTTGAACGGCTTGTCCAACAAGCGACTCCTCATACACATATCGTAATTATGTCGAATGGAGGTTTTGGTGGAATACACCAGCAGTTGATTCAGTCTTTGGAGGCTAAGTGAATGTCAGAAGAGTATAAAGGGCGCATCACCCTAGCCATGACAGGTGCTTCAGGTGCTCAATATGGTTTACGCTTATTGGAATGTCTGGTCAGCGCACGATATCAAGTGATGCTACTTATCTCAAAGGCTGCTCAGGTTGTTATTGCAACTGAGACGGATCTTAAACTTCCCGGCACGCCGGATGCGCAACAGCAGTATTTTGAGGAGCGTTATTCCGCGGAGCCAGGGCAGATTCGTGTTTTTGGTCGGGAGCAGTGGTTTGCTCCGGTTGCTTCAGGTTCTGGTGCACCCGCTTCAATGGTTGTTTGCCCTTGTAGCACAGGTACCTTGTCTGCAATAGCAAACGGTGCCAGCAATAATTTAATCGAGCGCGCCGCTGATGTGGCGTTAAAAGAGCGCCGGCAGTTAATTTTGGTACCAAGGGAAGCACCTTTCTCAAGTATCCATCTCGAAAACATGTTACAACTCTCACGTCATGGAGCTATTATTTTACCGGCGTCTCCAGGCTTTTATCATAAACCCAGTTGTATCGAAGATATGATCGACTTTGTAGTGGCTAGAATTCTGAATCAATTACAAATCGATCACTCCTTGATGCCTAAGTGGGGAGAGGAGATGCTGTCATGAAACGGTTATTAGCGCTCGACACTTCATCGGATGCCTGTTCTGTTGCCTTGATGCTAGGGGACGAGATTGTTGAAGATTTTCGTATAGAGCCGCGTCGTCATACACATCTTCTTTTACCCATGGTTGAGCAAATGCTTGCTAACGCTGGCTTGACACTATCTACGCTAGATGGCATTGCATTTGGTCGTGGGCCTGGTTCGTTTGCAGGTATTCGCATCGCAACTGGTGCTGCGCAGGGGTTAGCATTGGCCGCAGATCTGCCCTTGATTCCTATCTCTACTTTAAGTGCGCTGGCCTATGGTGAATTGAAGATATCACCTGAGTCTCAGGTTCTTGCGATTTTGGATGCTCGTATGGATGAGGTTTACTGGTCAGTTTGCAAGTCATCTGAGGGTGGGGGTGTGACTTGCATTCAGGATGAGAGAGTCAGTGCGCCAGGCGCAGTCTCATTGAGTTCCAATAGTCAGCCTGTTATTGCCACGGGGACTGGATTGGTTTATGTCGATCAATTTCCCGAACAGACACGTAATCTCCTTCAAAGTAAAAATGAAAAATGTTACCCTCGCGCAGCTAATATGTTGCCCTTGGCCGCAATTAAGTTGCGGCAGGGTTTGACCGCGACTCCTGAGGAGGCGCAACCTGTGTATTTACGCGATCATGTTGCCTGGAAGAAAAAGGACCATCAATGAATGTGAGTGAATGGATTCAAGTTACCGTCTTAGCCCTTATTCAAGGGCTATCAGAATTTTTACCCATCTCCAGCTCTGCCCATCTAATCCTCCCTGCCCAGCTGTTAAGTTGGGAGGATCAGGGGTTGGCGTTTGATGTGGGTGTTCATTTAGGAACGCTAGTCGCAGTGCTGATTTACTTCAGACATGATATTCAGCAGATGTTTGTTGCCTGGATCAAATCGATCAAAGGGCAACACAGCCCAGAGGGAGTGCTAAGTTGGTTGGTGATTCTGGGTACCATACCGGCGGTTATTGCTGGAGCGTTGTTCGTGAACGCCATTGAAACTTGGGGACGTTCAATACTGGTTATTGCCTCTACGACTCTGTTTTTTGCTGCTGTGATGGGCTGGGCTGATATCAAGCGTAAAGAGGATAGAGCACTAAAAAATATCACAGTTAAAGATGCTATATGGATAGGTGTTGCTCAAGCGGTATCTATTATTCCAGGCACTTCGCGTTCTGGTGCAACCATTACCATGGCACTATTGTTAGGTTTTGATCGTGCATCGGCGGCGCGCTTTTCGTTTTTGCTTTCTATTCCCGTTACCTTCGGTGCGTGCGTGATGATGGCCTCTCGAGTGAGTGCCGGAGAGGCTATGCTACCGATGCATATGCTGTTTGTCGGTGCTGTTATTGCCGGGGTAAGTGCTTGGATGTGCATTCACCTGTTTCTGAAGTGGATCGCAAAGATTGGTATGATGCCATTTGTGATTTACAGGTTGCTCTTGGGTGTCGTTTTGTTATTTATCTATTTCACCTTTCCTTCGATGAGTTAAATACGTGTCGAGTATTGTTTCTCTGGCATGTGCTTGGCAAGATCAATCCACTAAAGCGAGTGCGGAAGCACTTGCTAAGTCTTTAGACTTACCCTGTATACAGGTGGAGCACTCGTTCGACCTTCCATACAGTTATATTCTGCTGGTCAATGATATGGCGTTGCAAATTCAACCTTGTGGGAAAAAACCTCCCGGCACAATCTATGTTGACTTTAGCGGTGGTGCTGTTGCTCATCGACGCCAATATGGCGGAGGACAGGGGCAAATGATTGCTAAAGCTTGCGGAATTACTCAAGGTATTCGACCGAGTATTGCTGATGTCACGGCAGGCTTGGGTCGTGATGCGTTTGTACTTGCGAGTTTAGGCTGTCATGTGCAAATGATTGAGCGTTCTAGAATTATTTATCACCTTCTTAACGATGGCTTGGAGCGAGCTTCACACGATCTGGAATTAAGCCCTATTATTGCTCGAATGGCGTTAGAGCACTGCGATGCGGTCAACTGGTTAAAGCAACGAGCAGAAATGGCCGTAGAGGTGTGTCCGCAGGTTGTTTATCTAGATCCCATGTTTCCTCATCGGGAAAAGTCGGCATTAGTCAAAAAAGAGATGCTTGTCTTTAGAGATATCGTGGGAGCGGACGACGATGCGGATGCTCTGCTTGAGCAAGCGCTTCAGGTTGCCCAGTGTCGTGTCGTCGTAAAGCGCCCACGAAAAGCACCCTGTTTGATGAATCGAGCACCTTCCTATCAGCTTGAAGGAAAAAGTAGTCGCTTCGATATCTACGCCCTTAAAAAGATCACCTAGTAGAGCATCTGCTGATTATTTTCCAGCAACCCCTTTCAGAATGAGCCACTGATTTGCACGGTCTATGACTGACGTGGGAAAAAGCTTTTCAGCTAGGGTGAGTACATTGTTTAATGGACGAATCAGATATAAGTGTTCTGCATCTTCGCGAAGAATATGTTGCGCTAATAACTGTTCAGTCATACCCTCAAATACTCGTCTATCACCATATTCTGGTGCTGCATAACCATAGTGCTCATGGATATGCAGTGCGAGTTCTCGTGTCGTTTCCAGTAGTTCTAGTTCAGTTGTTTTTTGCAGTCGAGTGAGTACGAGGATCAGCAGGTATTGTCGTAATAAAACGGGTTCTGCCAATCTGATTAAATGCTCTGCTAAAGGGGGAAGAGCCTCCTTTTCAGTTTTTAACATCTGCTGTGTTTTGAGTTGATGGCGAATTGCGTTAATCATGTTTAGATCAGCTTGACTATCAACATCAGGCAAATTTAATTCAGCCCGTAAATAGGGATAAATAGCCCGTAATAAACGCGTTTGTGTACTGGTGCCAGAGCGGTGCAGTCTACGATAAAAGAGAAGAATTAAGCCTGGCAGAATAAGCTGATGCATGATCATATTGCGATAAAAGGTTAATTCCGCGGCCTGTTCTGGTGTTAGGCTTATCGCATGAATACCCCGGGTAACTTGCTCTCTTAAGACGGCTTGATCTATCCAGGTGTCGATGGATCCAGGCGGAAAGGATAGCTGGTTACGATCGAGCCAGATGATCAAGTCATTTAAGCGCTCTTTGAGCTCAGTTTCGCGTATTTGAAGATGAGGTGATGAGAGTAGAATGCTCGCAATTAAAGACATAGGTGTAGCCAAAAAACTTAGATTAATGCGCTCAATAACTTGTCGCCCAATTTTTTGAACGGGTGGAACGCCTTGGTTTTTTAGCTGTTCTTCGTTGACTTTAAGCGCTTCACCAAAGCCGATATGAACCTCTCCATATTGTTGGAAAATAACGCTTAGAGACTTCAGAGTGCTGAATAGACTTTCTTTGCTTTTTTCAGCGCCTGCGAGTTCTTTTTGATAGCTTTGGCTTTCAACGAGTCTGTCGTAACTGATGGCGACTGGAATAAGTGCCAAGGGCTTGCTTGGCGCTTCTTGCCAGGCGTTAAGTGTCATGGATAAAAGACCATTCTTGGTGCTAAGTAAGCGCCCACTTCTGCTTCGTCCTCCTTCAATAAAGTACTCGATGCTATGACCCCTGTGAAGCATTAGGGTTAAATACTGTTTGAAAATGGTGCCATATAATGGATCATCTTTAAAACGTCGGCGCATAAAAATAGCCCCGCCGCGACGCAGTATTGATCCGATGACTGGGATATTTAAATTATCTCCAGCCACTACATGCGGCACCATGAGTCCATGTCTATAAAGAAGCCAGGAAAGTAATATATAGTCCAGATGGCTTCGATGACAGGGCAGGTACACTAGGGTGTGTGTTAAGGCTAACTGCTGGATATTATCCAGGCCCTTGAGGTTAATTCGACTAAACAGCCGGTTGAGTAAAAAGTGAATAGCGTGATTGAGCAGTTTAGCCGTAGCTGGGCTAAAATCTGCCACAATGGCATCCACAGCAGTGCTAGCATCTTTTTCGGTTTGAGCAATAGATTTGCCTTGTTTATGAGCCGTTTCGGCAATGGCCTGTTTCACTTCGGTAGAATGAAGCACCTGATTCATCAGCGTACGTCGATGCGATAGGTCAGGTCCAAGGATCGCCTGCCTGCATCGTTGAAAGTGGGTACGAAGCACCCAAACCGCACGGCGAGCTATTTCGGCATCCGAAAGCTCATCTTTACAAAGATCCCTAAGGTTGAGAGGTTTGTCGATACGGATGAGTGTCGACCGCCCATTTAATAACAGGCTTAACAATCTTACCCAGCCCCCACGATGACTCCAACTTTCGGTTAGAAAAGATCTTAACAGCGACTGTTGATGAGAAGGCAGATGTCCTGCAAGAACCATAATAGGTTGCAGTTTTATCGATCGTTCAGGGCATTGGCGTTGATAGGCGACTAAGTGCTCAATCTCATGTTGCAGTCTATGGTTGGACTTATGATCAATGGCTTTGATGTCTTGAGCAGAGACTGCTATACCCGCTTTCTTGAGCTGTAATTCCAGAATTAAACGATCTGCAACAAATGGCTTCTCTAAAACATAAACGCTTTTTAAGTCATCGCATAGCTGTGCATTACCGGATAAACGTTCACGAATACTCCATTTCAGCAGTTGTCGGTAGAGTGCTAGTCGAATGCCCATTGTGCTGCTCAGTAGTGTGGGGGAGGTTGATTTGTATCGTTAATGGGTTGTCCTTCACTGATTTCTTTAATGCGCTGGTTCAAGTGATGGAGCATTCTATTCATCTTGTCGAGTTCCAGTTCTTGTCGTGCAAGGGCATCGCTGAGTTGGTCGATGCTAACCTCTTGGAAAGCGATGCGTGACTCCAGATTTTGTATCTTTTCATGATCGGTTGGCTTCATAGGTGATCCGTTAAACGAGTCTTTATATAATGAATATTAGCTTAATAGAGTTAACACGTTGAAAAAAAGAATAAAATAATATATACCTATCTGTTTGGTGGCTTAAGGACGTTTTGCTAATTAGATGGACCTCTGCCCTGGCGACCATATGACTATAAATAATCTGTTGTGAAAAGTGAAAGAGATAAGATATATGAGTGGTAATCAATTGATAAAAGTTATTGTTTTTGCAGTTATTGTGGCTGTGCTAGTCGGTTTGGCTCAGTCACTATCAGGTAATCTGCTTGTTGTGGCGGCTGTTGGGTTTGTGGTCTCTATGATAACAGGTTTTATATTGAGTGTTCCGGCTACTGTTACCCGTGGTGCAGTAAAAGAAGCTGGATTTGCTGATGATCAAGATGAAGATGACGATTATGTCAGTAATGGCCCAGATGATCGTGAGTTGGGCAGTGTGAAGTGGTTCAATGTATCAAAAGGGTTTGGTTTTATTACTCGAGAAAATGGTGATGATGTCTTCGTTCATTTCCGTAACATTCGTGGTCGTGGGCATCGTTCGTTAAGCGAAGGTCAGCGTGTGAAGTTCTATGTTCGCGAGAGCGATAAGGGCTTGCAAGCTGAAGATGTCTCTATTGTGCGTGCCTGAAACGTTCTTGCAAATAAAAAACGGCTGGTTAATCCAGCCGTTTTTTTTCATAAGCTTGTGAGTAGCGGTATGTAGCAAGTGTGTACATCTATTATCTCGGAGGGGTGCAACGAGGTGCTTTACCTTGTTGTCTAGCACCTTCAAAGGTTGTCATTGCTTCAGGCATCGCTTCTTGCAAGGTCCGAATGCGTGTTCCATGACCTGGATGTGTTGATAAAAACTCAACCGGGCTACCACCGGCTTTTTCTCTCATATTTTCCCACAGCGTTATGCTTTCTCTGGGGTCGAATCCTGCTTTAGCCATGAGGTTCAAGCCAATTAAATCCGCTTCAATTTCATGCTGTCGTGAAAAAGGTAATAGAATGCCGACTTGGGCACCTAAACCCAGGGCCGCTAGCATACGTTCGTCGGTACCACCTTCAATAGCAAGGGCGGCAGTTGCAACCGCTAAGCCCATTTGCGTAGCAAAGGTTGCTGATGCTCGCTCATTGCCATGCCTGGCTTCAACATGTCCGATTTCATGTCCAACAACTGCGGCGAGTTGAGCGGGTGTTTCAGCCACGGTGAGCATTCCTCGGTGCACACCAATTTTTTGCCCTGGTAAGGCAAATGCATTGGGTGTTTCATCTGCGAACACGACGACCTCCCAGTTGTCAGGTGTGTTACTGACAGCAAAGAGTGCATCGGCGACACATTGAACATAGCGTTGTGTAGGGCGGTGCGGATCAATCTTCTGTTGCTCTTTGATCTGCTCAAAACTTGCTTGGCCCATGCTGGCCATTTGTGACTCGCTAAACATGGTAAGCTGTGTACGCCCAGTAGGGGATGTTGCGCAACCCGATAACAAGGCGAAGCAGAGTATGGCGAGTGCCAACGACAATGTGCGGTGGGGTCTTGATATTAAACCTTTAACAGACATGATCGAGTCCTAATGCAAAGTATAGAAAGTTCTGAAGTATGGGCTATCTTAGCTGACTGTTATCTGAATCGAAAAGGGCTATCTTCGGCTAGGGGTTTCGG
>SLCQ01000134.1 GCA_007125745.1 Nitrincola sp. | reverse complement strand
TTCTATTATTAAAGAAACCTTTGCTGAAGCGTCTGAGGCGTTAGGTTATGATTTATGGTCATTGGTTCAACAAGGCCCTGAAGAGCGCTTAAACGCAACTGAGGTTACACAGCCTGCATTGTTAACGGCCAGTGTTGCGCTGTGGCGCTTATGGCTTCAACAAGGCGGTACAAAGCCTGCTGTTATGGCGGGGCATAGCCTCGGTGAATACTCAGCGCTGGTGTGTGCGAATTCATTAAGCCTGGCTACAGCAGTTAAGTTAGTGCAACTTCGTGGTGAGTTGATGCAAAAAGCTGTACCCGCAGGAACAGGAGCGATGGCCGCGATCTTAGGTTTAGATGATGCGGGTGTTGCCGATGCTTGTCAGTTGGCATCACAAGGCCAAGTGGTGGCACCGGTCAACTTCAACTGCCCAGGTCAAGTTGTTATAGCGGGTGAAAAAAATGCCGTGTCTCGTGCGATGGAGGCCTGTAAAGCGGCAGGTGCTAAACGTGCGCTTCCTCTTGCGGTAAGCGTACCATCGCACTGTCTTCTTATGGAACCTATTGCTGATGAAATGGCTAAAGCCTTGGAAAAAATTGAGCTTAAAATGCCGATTATTCCAGTCATTCAAAATGTTAAGGCGCAGGTATCTAAAGATGTTGATCAGTTAAGAGAAAATCTCGTCTCTCAGCTGTATAATCCAGTATTATGGACGGATTCAGTCAAGCAGATGACCTTGCAAGGTGCAGGGCTCATGGTAGAGTGTGGTCCCGGTAAAGTGCTGTGTGGCTTAAATAAAAAAATTGACAAATCGCTTGAGGTTGTTTCGCTAACTGATTCTGCGAACTTTGAAAAAGCCCTAAGCCTAGTTAAATGATGAGTGGATTCAGGGAGAATTATGAGTATTAAAGGTAAAGTCGCACTAGTGACTGGTGCTACCCGTGGAATTGGTAAGGCGATTGCAGAAAACCTTGCTTCACAAGGAGCAGTCGTTATTGGAACTGCGACCAGTGACAAAGGTGCAGATGCCATCAGTAGCTATTTGCTTGCTACAGGCAATAGTGGTTGTGGCATGGTGCTGGATGTTGCTAATAATGCTTCTATCGAAGAAGTGCTCAAGTCGATTACAGCGCAGTATGGTGCTGTTGAAATTTTGGTGAATAATGCGGGTATTACCCGAGATAATATTATGATGCGTATGAAAGATGATGAGTGGGAATCCGTCATCAATACTAATCTTAGTGCAAACTTTAGGTTGGCCAAAGGCTGTCTTCGTGGCATGACTAAAGCGCGCTGGGGGCGTATCATTAGTATTAGTTCTGTGGTTGGCTCGATGGGGAATGCAGGTCAGGCAAATTATGCAGCAGCCAAAGCAGGCTTGGAAGGCTTTTCGCGTGCGTTGGCTCGTGAAATTGCCAGTCGAAACATAACCGTAAATTGTGTCGCACCGGGTTTTATCGAGACCGATATGACCTCGGGACTAGCCGATGAGCATAAAACGGTACTTCAGGGTCAAATCCCCATGGCGAGACTTGGCCAACCTGCTGAAATTGCTGCAGTCGTTGGTTTTTTGGCAAGCGATGCAGGTAGCTACGTAACAGGAGAGACCATTCATGTCAATGGTGGCATGTACATGGCTTAATCGAGATAAAAAACAACAAACAATTGTTTTTTGTGCTGATATGTTGATAATTGTCGGTCAGCAATAACTAAATCGGTCGACACGCTTGCTAGTGTGTCATTGGTTCTAATAAAATTGCGTCTCGCATCTTGGGATGTGATGGTGTCTACAAGTATATAGGAAGAGATATGAGTAATATTGAAGAGCGCGTTAAGAAAATCATCGCTGAGCAACTGGGCGTTAAAGAAGAGGAGGTTGTTAATAGCGCTTCTTTCGTTGAAGACCTAGGTGCAGACTCGCTCGACACCGTTGAGTTGGTGATGGCACTAGAAGAAGAGTTTGAAACTGAAATTCCTGATGAAGAAGCTGAAAAAATTACGACTGTTCAGCTAGCAATCGACTACATAAACGCTCATCAGTAATCGTTAAGATTCTGGTGTATGTCGAAAAGCCGCACCTATATTTAAATATAGTGCGGCTTTTGTGTTTTAGTTGATGCTGTATTTCTGGAGGAACAGATGTCTCGCAAAAGAGTGGTTGTAACTGGGTTAGGTTTACTAACACCAGTCGGTAACACTGTCAAAGATGCGTGGGACAATATTGTTGCAGGTAAAAGTGGTGCGCAAATGATTGAGCACTTTGATACTTCAGCCTTTGCAACTCGCTTTTCAGCGCCAGTTAAAAATTTCTCCCTTGAGCCTTATATGAATCCCAAAGAAGGTCGCAAGATGGATCTTTTCATCCAATATGGCATGGTAGCCGCGATGCAGGCTATTGAGGATGCAGGGCTTGAGGTAACTGAAGAAAACGCTACTAGAATAGGTTGTGCGATAGGGTCTGGTATTGGTGGCCTGCCCATGATTGAAAATACGCACAATTTATTAAACACTTCCGGGCCGCGTAAGGTATCTCCATTCTTTGTACCGGGAAGTATCATAAATATGATCGCTGGAAATTTAGCAATCAAGTTTGGCTTCCGTGGTCCCAATATTGCAATCACTACTGCTTGTACCTCAGGTACCCATAACATTGGTCATGCCATGCGCATTATACAGTATGGTGATGCAGACATTATGATTGCTGGTGGAGCTGAAATGGCCACCACACCTCTTGGTATAGCGGGTTTTTCTGCAGCTAGAGCCTTGTCAACACGAAACGATAACCCCCAAGCTGCCAGTCGTCCATGGGACCGTGATCGTGACGGATTTGTACTCGGTGAGGGTGCTGGTATATTAGTACTTGAATCCTATGAAAGTGCTAAATCGCGTGGCGCTCAGATTTATTGTGAGTTGGCAGGTTTTGGTATGAGCGACGATGCTTTTCATATGACAGCGCCTCCAGAAAACGGTGATGGTGCAGCCTTGTCTATGCGAAACGCCATGAATGATGCCTCTATGAATGCAGACGAAGTGCATTATATCAATGCTCATGGTACATCTACGCCAGCTGGCGACTTGGCAGAATCCAATGCTGCTAAATCTGTGATGGGGTCGCATGCATCGCAAGTTCGTATGAGCTCAACGAAGTCAATGATAGGGCATTTATTGGGTGCAGCGGGTGCCGTCGAAGCCGCTTTTTCTGTACTGGCTATCCGTGATCAACTTGCACCTCCAACGATTAATTTAGATAATCCGTCTGAAGGTTGTGATCTCAATTATGTCGCTCATCAGGCTCAACCCTGTGTCATTAAAGGGGCGATGTCAAACTCATTTGGTTTTGGTGGAACGAACGGAACATTATTATTTAGACAAATGTAAGTCTAAATTTAAAATCACAAGGATGTGTCACTTATGCATATTTGTAGTGAGCTACACTTTATACCCATGGCAGATGTTATTCACGAACTGGTAAACGGTCAGCAGCGGAACGATTTGAGCACTCAAGATCGTGGTTTAAGTTATGGCCATGGAGTATTCGAGACAGTAAAAGTTGTAGCGGGTGAGCCAATTCTTATTGATGAGCATTTGCAACGCTTAATCAGCAGTTGTCAGCGTTTAAAAATTCCAACGGATAACCTTCTGCAACAACTCATCGCTGATTTAGACTATCTCCCTTACGTTGACTTGGGCGTTGTTAAGATCATTGTCACCGCAGGTGTCGGTGGCAGAGGCTACCAGTTGCCAGATGATCCTCGCCCTTCACGTATCGTACAACTTTTTCCTTTTCCACATTTTCCTGACAACCCTTCCCAGCAAGGCATTCAGGCTCGATGGTGTGATATTCAATTAAGCTCTGTACCTACCCTTGCTGGTATTAAGCATTTGAATCGCCTTGAACAAGTATTGGCACGAGCCGAATGGAGTGATCCCCATATTCGGGAAGGGATTCTATTAGGCAGTGATCAGTTCATTGCTGAAGGGACAATGAGCAACATCTTTATCGTAAAAGATAATACTCTCAAGACACCGGACTTAAGCCGCTATGGTGTTGAAGGGATTATGCGCAATCATATCATCAAGCTTGCTAAGCAGTCAGACCTTTCTGTAAGCGTTTTACCTTTAACAAAAAATGACTTGTTAGACGCTGATGAAGTATTTTTTTGTAATAGCTTGATTGAAATATGGCCGCTTCGAAAAATAGCACAACAGTCTTTTGAGGTGGGCGCAGTGACACGCTCACTCCAAAAAGCGCTAATGGCAGAGTCTTATCATAGATGTTAAAAAAAATTCTTATAGTACTTTTAGTGACCCTTGTAGCCTTAATCGGCGTAGCCTGGTTTCTGTTCGATCATCACGAGCGACAACTGTTTGCGCCGTTGCCCATCGAAGAGGAAAGTATTATAGATGTTCCATCGGGAACCAGCTTTCAACAACTGATGCGTCAATTTGAAGGTAAAAGCTGGCTGAATCAAGCTGACTTTATGCGCATTTACTCTCGTTTACATCCAGAAATTACATCCATTCGTGCGGGAGAGTATGCCATTCATCCAGGTAGTAGTTTGATGGATGTGATTGAAAAAATGAATCGAGGTGAGGTGGTCGCACATCGATTTACCATTATAGAAGGGCACACATACCGCCAGTTAATGAAGGCACTACACGCTGATGATCGCATTATACCTACTTTAAAAGGGAAGTCTGAAGCAGAAGTGATGGAAATCATTGCTGATGACGCTAACTTACCGGCTGAGGGTATGTTCCTGGCGGAAACCTATCAATTTATTCGAGGCGCACAAGATGTTGATATATTGCGTCGAGCCTATCGAGATCTGCACTCTTTTTTAGACGCACAATGGGATGACAGGGACGAAAGCTTACCTTATCAGTCACCCTATGAGGCGATCATTATGGCCTCTATCATTGAGCGAGAAACGGGAGTTCCCAGCGAACGCAGTAAAATAGCCGGGGTCTTTGTACGTCGCTTAAATATTGGTATGCGTTTACAGACCGATCCTACTGTTATTTATGGTATGGGAGACCGTTATGAAGGGCGCATTACTCGAGCTGACTTGCGCCGACCAACGCCTTGGAATACATACACAATAGACGGTTTGCCTCCTACGCCTATTTCCATGGTCGGACGTGATGCTATTGTCGCGTCATTCAATCCGCTTGAAGGTAATGCTCTTTATTTCGTCGCACGAGGGGATGGAACCCATCATTTTTCTGCAACCTTGCGAGAGCACAATAATGCAGTCAACCGCTATCAACGCAACCGTCGAAGTGATTATCGCTCTTCGCCTCCACCTGCGGGAGTTGCTCAATGACAGGTGTTTTTATAACGCTGGAAGGGGTTGAAGGAGTTGGTAAAAGTACTAATCTGACTTATATCCAATCTAAACTAAACGCCAGTGGTCATCCTGTTGTCGTAACTCGTGAACCTGGCGGTACCGAGATGGCTGAAGAGATTAGACACTTATTACTACAACCGAGATCTGAACCTGTATCTGAAATGGCAGAGTTACTATTGATGTTTGCCGCTCGCGCACAGCATCTTCATGCTCTGATTAAGCCTTCTTTGAATGCTGGGCAATGGGTATTATGTGATCGATTTACTGACGCTACCTTTGCTTATCAAGGTGGTGGAAGAGGTTTACCCTTGCATTGGATTTCAAACTTAGAAACCATGGTACAGCAAACGATCAAACCGGATTTAACGTTTCTTCTCGATTTACCTGTTGAAATTGGATTAGAAAGGGCGGCGAAACGTAGCGAACTAGACCGGTTTGAAGTGGAAAAAAAGACATTTTTTGAACAGGTTAGAAATGCCTATTTAATGAGAGCAGAACAAGAGCCTGATCGTTTTGCCATCATTGATGCATCGGTTTCATTATCTGAAGTACATGCTCAAATCGACAAAGTGCTTGCAGAAAAGCTAGGAGTAAAGGCTGAATGAGTCGGCACGAAATTGTGCCCTGGGCAACGCCTTTATGGAAACGACTGTGTCTACAGCACGCAGAGTCAAAATTACCTCATGCCTTACTACTGAACGGTCATACAGGTATAGGTAAAAGTGAATTTGCACAGGCTTTTGCCCATTTATTGCTTTGTCATCATCCAGTCAACGATCGCCCTTGTGGGCAATGCCGAAGTTGTGAGCTACTGGGAAGTGATACCCACCCAGATTTAGTGACCCTTCATCCAGAAGAGCAGGGCAAACCGATCAAAGTTGATCAGGTGCGCGAGCTATTAAATTTCTTGCACAACACCGCCCAGCAGGGTGGCTATCGGGTTGTGATTATGGAGCCCGCAGAAAGTATGAACATCAATGCGGCCAATGCATTGTTAAAATCCCTCGAAGAGCCTGGAGACAATACACTGCTGTTGCTGATCTCTCATATGCCTGGTCAACTAATGCCCACCATAAGAAGCCGATGCCAGCAGATCACCTTCCCGTTTCCTTCTATGTCCGAAGCTAAAGCATGGCTGGCACGTGAGTTAGATCAAAGCCAAGAGCGGGCAGAGCAGTTATTATCAATCTCCCAAGGTGCTCCTTTAAAAGCGAAAGCCTTGTTTGATAAAGATCTGGTTGCATTGCGTGCTACGCTCATGAAACACTTGGGTGACCTGTTAAAGGCTCGGAGTAGTGCTGTGACAGTAGCAGAAAAACTTTATAAGGAAGATCTGTTACAATTACTAGAGTGGATACAAAGCTTACTTGTTGATGTTGTTCGTTTGCAGGCTGATGAGGCTTCTCTTAATATCAGTAATAGAGATATGCAAAAAATGCTGACGGCAGTGTCGAAAAAAACAACAAGCCTGAAAGTGTTTAACCTGTTGGATCTTGTGAATACTGAGCGGCTGAGTTTATTACAACGCCATAACCCAAATCGACAGTTGCTGTTAGAAGCGATTTTAATTGATTGGGTTAAGTTAGTGCGTTAACAGTGAAGGAATAAATTGATGTCCATAGTGCCTAGAATTAGCCATGGTATTTTGTCCTTATCGATTGAAAATAAAGAAGATTTATATAAGTCTTTTATGCCTTTCGTCACCTATGGCGGGTTGTTTATTCCAACATCGCGCTCTTATCAGTTAGGCGAAGAGGTCTTCATGTTGTTGACCATTATGGAAGAGCAAGAAAAAATTCCCGTGACGGGTAAAGTTATTTGGGTAACGCCTAAGGCTGCGCAAGGAGGGCGAGTACCCGGTATCGGTATTCAGTTAACATCGGATGATGCACCATTAGTCCGTAAAATTGAAAACTACCTCGCTGGAGCGCTAAACAGCTCTAGGCGCACTTATACCATTTAATAATCTAGCTAGTTTAACTTACCTATTAAGGTCGATTTTGTTGTATGTTTATTGATTCTCACTGTCACCTTGACCGTATAAATTTAGAAAAAATTAAATCGACGCTACCTGAACTTTTGTCAGCGGCTCAAGAGCGACAAGTAGATAAAATGTTGTGTGTTTCCATCGATTTAGATCAGTTCGAAGAGATGGAGTTAGCCACTCAAGCCTTTGATCAAGTGTATATCTCTGCAGGCGTTCATCCTCTTCATGTGGATGAGCAACCGTTTGATGAACAACGTTTACGCAAAGCCGCATCCCATCAGCGTGTTGTTGCTATCGGTGAAAGTGGTCTGGATTATTACTACTCCAAAGATCATCTTGATGCACAACATACAAGCTTTGCTGGGCACTTGCGCGTAGCTGGTGAACTTGGCTTGCCTGTTATTGTTCATACACGGGACGCACGACAAGATACGCTCGACTTAATTGACACACATGGCAATAGCAATACGGCGGGTGTTTTACACTGCTTTACTGAGTCTTTAGATATGGCGATGAGCGCCTTAGACCTGAATTACATGATCTCTTTTTCAGGGATTATTACATTCAAGAATGCTGAAGAGTTGCGACAAGTCGTTAAAGCAGTCCCCTTAGATCGTTTACTAATAGAGACAGATTCCCCTTATTTAGCGCCCGTGCCATATCGAGGTAAGCAGAACCAGCCAGCCTATGTTGTTGAAGTGGCGCAATGTGTAGCTGATCTTAAGGGTGTGTCTTTAGAGACGGTTGCACGAACTTCATCCGAAAACTTTCATCGACTGTTTACCAAGGCACAATAACCAGGCAAACGCCTGGTTTAAAAAGGCTATCGTGACTACGAAAACAAGTCTTCTTCTGACATGGGTGTAATGCTTAGAAGCATTTTAGTTAAATCGAGCAATATGATTAAGATATTGTTGTGATAACAGACGCCCTGTACAAAGCGCTTAGCCGATTCATCACCACTTAAGTTGGGTGCTCTGTCAACGCGATTTGTAGGCAGGTTAATCACTTCGTCTACACTATCAACAACTAGTCCGATCACCTCTTTATCGTTCAGCTCTACAATAATAATGCGCGTCTCATCATCATAGGGCACATCGGACATATGAAATAACCGGCGAGTATCGATGACTGTAACAACGTTACCTCGGACATTAATAATGCCTAGAACAGAATAGTCTGCACCTGGAACTGGTGTAATTTCAACATAGCGCAAGACTTCTTTGACTTGCATAACGTCAATGCCATAGAGCTCTTGGTTGACTCTAAAGGTTGCCCATTGATGGTAAACAACCTCTTCCTCTTTAGCACGGCGGACATTCTCTTCCTGCTTTTTCTTGTTTTCGGAGATTTTCTCCATCATTTTAAGTTGCTCTGCAGCGGCCTCTAAACTCATGATCAAGGTTCCTTTCTGCTAGCCTGGCAGGCTGTCGATAACGATAAATTGACTTTGATTATAACTAGATTAAACGCATGTGACTATGAATAGCGCCGTTTCTTTAAACAAAGTCTAGGTTGAAATGTCAGATTTTCCTAATAAAAAATCATAAACAGTTGTCGGGTTTAGGCAGACCTGCAATGGCTGCTGCTATTTTTGCAGGACTACCCGGAAAGAGTTGCATCAAATAGATGCTACGACCTTTTTCAGCCCCTAGCTCCAGCTTTACAGCCTTACATAAAGGGCGCATTGCCGGAGAATGCTCATATTGAGCATAAAAGCGTCTTAGCAGATAGAGAATTTCCCAGTGTGCGTCGGTCAGTGTGATCTCGTGATTTTTTGCGATGGATTCCGCTAAGGATTCACTCCAATCATCAAGATTAAACAAGTATCCTTCGTCATCTAATAAGTTTTGCGTGTTCATGGTTTAAAACCAGCTGATGACACGATCACATCGTTGAGTCAAATTAACAAATTCTGCATCATTTATAACTGAGATAGATGGATCGGCAACCACTCCTCGAGCATCTAGGTCAACATCTAGCGCATGTAAAGTGATCGCTTTAGGGAGTTTATGGCGATGTGCAGGTAGTGCCAAATAAACTGCATCTTCAATGAGTAGCAACTCATCTTTGTCTGATAAGGATTTTAAGCATAGAGAAAGGCTTTTTTCATCTGATGGCGCGGTGTTAATGGTATGCAGTGATTTACTCATATAAAACTCATGACAAGCGTGTTAGATAGTCAAGACAATATCATGTTCTGCAATCAATCTTTGAATAGCATGAGAATCAACAGGCAAGCAAGGGATATGCAGTCCTGATGCTTCCAGATCATGATATCTTAACGCATCGATATCAACATAGATGGATTCAATGTCGTAGAGTGCTAATGATGATTGTATTGCGTTTACATTTTTTTGTCTAAGAAGGTTACCTTGCTGGTTGGGAAGTAGTTGTAAGACACCGTCACCCAGAAACAGAAGCGTCACGGGTTGCTCAAAGACAGAGCAGGTTAACGCGATATCTAATTGATCCTTTGATGCGGAACTTCCGTAAGGCGGCGTTGTTGAAATCAATAAAAAGCGCTTAGCGCTAGCCTGGTTATCCGGACTCATCCACGACCTCCAAAGGTAATTACACGATCAGAAAGAATGGATGCTTCTACCAGTTGCCCTAACCCTGAAAGCTCAAAACCTTGAGCAAGATTAGATTGATGTTTATCGTAACGTTTGGCTTCATTGCTATCCAAAACTCCGCGCCTGATGGCGGCGGCAATACAAACCACTAGATCTAGTCTGTGCTCTTGTGCTAAGGCTAGCCAATCCGAAGGTAGAGAGGGCTCATCGGCTGCGCCACTGGCTAAATCATTCGCATTAAATACACCATCTCGATAGAAAAAAACTCGATGTAATGTATGGCCCGCTTCAAGAAGGGCGCGAGCAAAGCGTAACGCTGTTTCTGGTGCCTGATGCTGCACGGGTGATGCATGAATAATAAGGGTGTAAATCATTACTTAAGCCCATATAAAGAAAAACCCCGCCATCTTATCAAAGAGGGCGAGGCTTTCTGAAGTGCAAATCAATTAATCGCTACTGAGTACGCCGACAAGATGGAGTAGGTGTACAAACATGTTGTAAATGCTTAGGTAAAGCCCCACAGTTGCCATAATGTAGTTTTGATAATGGCCATTCACAATGTTGCTGGTATCATACAAAATGAAACCCGCCATCAACAAGACGACTAATGCTGAGAAGGCAAGGTGCAATGCTGGGATGTGAATGCCGAAAAATGGCAGTGCCAGTAATGCTACCATCGCAATCAGCATAACAATGGCACCGGTTGCCAAGAAGCCACCCATGAAGCTGAAGTCTCGTTTACTGCTCATTACGTAAGCGGATAGCCCTACAAAAGTCAGTGCAGTCATGCCAAGTGCCGTCATGACTATTTGACCACCGCCGGCCATTGCTAGGTAGTGGTTTAGTAGTGGCCCTAAACCAAAACCCAGTAGACCAGTGAAAGCAAAGACTAAAGGCAGTGCTGCAGATGAATTCTGTTTTTTATGGAGTACAAAAAGCAGACCAAAGCTGACTAATACACTACCAATATACATAATGAATGGAGGGTTAATGATCATGGAGATCACTGCCGTCACGGCACTGAAACCCAAAGTCATTGCCAGCAACATATAGGTGTTGCGGATCAATTTGTTGGTCTGGATTATTGACGCTTCTGAGCGATAACCCAATTCTTGTACTTTATCCATAACAGTCCTCTTCAAAGTAAAATCTGGAACAGGGTTAATAATCAGGGTAAATTACCCCAAGTTCAAGTTTTTTGACCTAAATCAAGAGCAATAATTCCCTCTAACCCATTTAAACCCTATTTAGTTGAGTGCTCGTGACACACATATCCGAAACAGAAATAGCATCCCCTGCTATTTTATACCAAGATGAATATATTGTTGTAGTCAACAAACCTGCTGGCCTGCTCGTACATCCAAGCTGGATATCACCCGCTAACGCACCAAACTTGATAAAGTGGCTCAAGCAACAGTTTCCTGGAGATACTTTCCATACTATTCATCGCTTGGACAGAGCGACCTCTGGCGTCATTGTGTTTGTAAGAAACGATAAACTGGCAGCGCAACAGATGCACCAACAGTTTCTTGATCGGCGCGTCTCTAAAACCTATTTATGCGTTGTTCGCGGCTGGTCGAATGCAGAAGGCACAATTGATTACCCTCTAAGTCAGCGCAAGGATCATTATGCTGATCCTCATGCTCGAGATGAAAAGCCTCCTCAAGAGGCGGTCACTCATTATCGTACACTTGCTCATGTTGAGCTTCCTATTCCTGTTGGACGTTATCCCGTCGCAAGATACTCGTTGGTTGAAGTAAAGCCTGAAACGGGACGTAAGCATCAAATTAGACGACATATGAAGCATATTCTTCACCCGTTGGTTGGAGACACTAAACACGGAGAAGGGCGGCATAATAGACTCTTCAGAGAACACTTCAACTTGCGGCGACTATTATTGATGGCAACCGAATTGCGCTTCGACCATCCGGTTGAGTTAAAACAGGTGCATGTTCATGCAGAACCGGATGATGTTGTTAAGTGCTTATTTGAAGCGCTAGGCTGGCATAATCTAGAAAAGTTACATCAGGAGCCTGATTTGCGTACTTGAATAGATTGCGAAATCTAGTGCGCGTGGTAGCATGAAGTTACAATTATTAAATTAACACAAATGCATACAACATGAATGATCAAACAAAAACAGACAAAACGCTCAGTAATCGTTTGAACGCTGACAAGCCAATGCGTATTGCGGTTATCGGTGCGATGGATCAAGAAATTGAGCTGATTAAAAGTGCAATGGCGAATGTTGAGCTTTTTCAACAAGCAGGATATGAGTTTTAT
>SLCQ01000018.1 GCA_007125745.1 Nitrincola sp. | reverse complement strand
GCAGAAGCTGGCGTTAAGGTCGCCTTTACGCCGCTGGGGATCATTGTGGCGATGTCCTTTACCAGTCTTCCCTTTGTGGTGAGAACGGTTCAACCAGTATTAGAAGACTTAGCCGTCGAGGATGAAGAAGCTGCCATTAGCATGGGCGGGTCAGATTTAACGGTTTTTAGACGGGTGATTTTTCCCAGTCTTTGGCCAGCGCTGTTAACTGGCGTTGCTTTGTCCTTTACACGAAGCTTGGGTGAGTTCGGTGCGGTCATCTTTATAGCGGGCAATATGCCTTACATCAGCGAAATTACCAGTTTAATGATTTTTGTTCGCCTACAAGAATTTGATTATGCCGCGGCCAGTGCGATTGCATCAGTTGTGTTGATGGCGTCGCTGGTTTTACTGTTTTTAATAAATATCTGGCAAGCGTTCTATCTGCGCCGGATACATGGCCGATAACTGGAGTTAAGGTAACACTATGCGAACTACAGCTCATCTTCGTATCGGTGATCAGCCATGGGTTAAGTGGAGCTTAATCGCTTTAGCTTTGTCCTTGGTTGCATTATTACTGGTTATTCCTTTAGTTGCGATTTTTGCTCATGCCTTTTCGGGTGGCCTTGAAAGTTATATTGCCAATGTCACGGATCGTTTTACCCTTCATGCTATTGGCTTAACCCTGTTTGTGGCGGCGTTAACGGTTCCAATTAATTTAGTATTTGGTGTTTTTCTCGCTTGGCTGGTGACTCGGTTTGAATTTCCGGGTCGTAAATTGTTAATCACTTTGATCGATATCCCGTTTGCGGTATCGCCCGTTGTGGCCGGATTACTCTATCTGTTGCTCTATGGCTCGAATGGGTGGATAGGCAGTTGGTTGATGGATCATGACGTACAACTGATGTTTTCATGGCCCGGTATTCTGCTGGTCACGGTGTTTGTTACCTGTCCCTTTGTCGCACGTGAATTGATCCCTTTGATGCAGCAGCAAGGTAAAGAGGAAGAAGAGGCAGGTGTTACCTTGGGTGCACGAGGTTGGCAGCTGTTTCGTCGCGTGACCTTGCCAAATATTCAGTGGGCACTGCTGTACGGTGTGGTATTAACCAACGCCAGAGCCGTGGGTGAGTTTGGTGCGGTGTCGGTAGTTTCAGGAAATATAAGGGGTGAAACTAATACCTTACCCTTGCATGTGGAACTTTTATATCAAGACTATAACGTGGTTGGAGCGTTTACCAGTGCTTCATTGTTGGCCGGTATCGCATTGCTCACGTTGTTAGTAAAGTCTTTTGTTGAATGGCGTCAGGCTCGTCAGCAACTTGCGCTGAATGAGGAGGAAGTATGAGTATTCGTGTTGAAAAGGTGAGTAAGCGTTTCGGGAAATTTCAAGCGCTGGAACCACTCTCATTAGAGATCCCTGACGGGCAGTTAGTTGGGTTGTTGGGTCCTTCTGGTTCAGGCAAAACGACATTATTACGTATCATTGCGGGCTTAGAAACAGCTGATACCGGGCGTATTCTGTTTCATGGTGAAGATGTGACACGTGTTCACGTGCGTGATCGTCGTGTTGGCTTTGTGTTTCAACATTACGCCCTTTTTCGTCACATGACAGTGGCTGCGAATATCGCTTTTGGTCTGGAAGTGATGCCCAAGCATCAAAGGCCCTCGGCGACTGAGATTAAGAAGCGTGTGCAGGAACTACTGGAGATGGTGCAACTGGGACATCTGGCAAATCGATATCCGGCGCAACTATCCGGTGGTCAAAAGCAACGAGTTGCTTTAGCCAGAGCCTTAGCGATGCAACCCCAAGTACTCTTATTAGATGAGCCTTTTGGTGCATTGGATGCCAAAGTCAGAAAAGATTTGCGTCGTTGGTTGCGTAACCTTCATGATGAATTGAATTTTACCAGTGTGTTTGTGACCCATGACCAAGAAGAAGCCTTAGAGCTATCGGATCAGGTGGTGGTGATGAGCGCAGGACGTATAGAACAGGTTGATACCCCACAAACCCTTTATGCGCAGCCGGATAGTCGGTTTGTACTTAGCTTTTTAGGACACATTAATGTGCTCCAGGGTGACATAACTAAAGGGCGCCTTTCTCAGGGTAATGCCTGGATCAGTGTAGCAGATCAAACTGATGCTAAGGGGGTGGAGTGTTACTTCCGTCCGCATGAATTAAAGTTGCAGGCTCAGCCCGTATCTCATGCTCATCTGCCATTGAAAGTCAGTGCGGTGAGTTTAATTGGTGCCGAAGTTCGCATAGAACTGGAAGCCGATGGTTGGAGTAGCCCAGAACCCTGGGAGGTAGGTATTAGTCACTCGGAATACAATGCTTGGCAACCGATGCGTGGTGATCGTTGCTTTGCGGTCCCTGAGTTAGGCCACTTATTCTCAGAGGAAAAAACTGAGCCAGAGTTGGTTCAATGGCATACGAAGCGCTCCGCATCGATAAAACCCTCAATCGTTTCGTTGGTTCAAACGGCTTAACGATACGGAGCCATGCTGTGTTAGACAACCAGTGTTGGGCATTTTGCACGGCTGGCGACACGTTGAGAGACACTTCCTAAAAAGTATCCCTCTACGTCACCGTTAGTGCCACGCGTACCGACAACGATTAAATCTACGTCTTTAGATTTGGCAAATTTTACAATGGTTTTAGAGGGCCTTCCTCCTTTTACAAACGCACGAACCTTTTCAGCGCCTAACTCTTTTGCATACTCACGGGCATGATTGACCACGTCTGTAGCGTATTCCTTTAGGGCCTGATCGGGTATCTGTACGCTATCGGGTCTGACCATCGAAAGCGAAGCTTCGAATAGGCTGTGATGTTTAAACACACAAAGCACATATATTTCAGCGTGTGTTAGCTTTTGCAGTTGCACAGCTTTTTCTAATGCCTTTAAAGCACCTTCAGAACCATCAACCGCAACCAGTATTTTAGTGAACACATCAACCTCTCATATTATTTGAATGCTAAATCCCTTAGGAATAGCGCGATTTGAGGGAAGAAAATTATTAACACCGATGCCAACACCAGCATAAATACGAAAGGTGGTGTGCCTCGAATGACTTCCCAGTAGGGGCGTTTAAAGATCGCAATGGCTGTAAAAATGTCACAACCAAAAGGCGGTGTTGCAGAGCCTATGGCGACCATTAAGGTAATCAAAATACCGACATGGACCGGATCAAGGCCGGTTGAGGCGATAGCTGGTGCAAAAATAGGGGTCAGAACCAAAATAACCACAATGGGGTCAACAAACATACATGCGATAAAGAAGGCGATAGCAATGGCAAACAGCACGCCTATAGGGCCTGCTTGGTCAATACCTAATCCTCCCAAAATAGCTTGCGGTATTTGTGCAAAAGAGATGATCCAAGAAAAACCATTACCAACGGCCACTAAAATAAAGACAACAGCCGTAATTAAACCGGTTGATTTTGCAATTTTATAGATATCACTTGCATTTAACGATTTGAAGACAATAAATTCGAGTATGACGGCGTAAAGAACACAAGCGGCAGCTGCTTCGGTTGGGCTAAAGATACCGCCGTAAATCCCCCCTACAATGATGATCGGAAAACCGAGCGGCCAAAGCGCATCTTTGATGGCGATCAAGCGCTCTTTCCATGTGCTCTTAGGTTCAGTGGGGACATTGTGCATATAGGCATAGGCAATACAGTAGGCCGAAAACATCGCCAAAATCAACAGCCCGGGCCCTACGCCTGCAATAAAGAGTTCACCTATGGAGGTGCCGGTGATGACACCGTAGATGATCATGCCGATGCTGGGTGGAATCAGAAAGGCAATATCACTGGAGTTGATAATGAGAGCTAGTGTGAAGGAATCTTTATAGCCTGCTTTCAAAAGCTTGGGGCGAAGAGGAGAGCCTACTGCAACCACCGTGGCTTGAGTTGACCCCGATACAGCACCAAAGAGTGTACAAGAGGCAGCTGTACTTACTGCTAACCCTCCTTTTATATGGCCAATAAATGCCATTACCATATTGATTAAACGATTAGCTGATTGTCCTCGAGTCATAATATCGGCAGCTAAGATAAACATTGGAACGGCAATCAGAGCTGTTGGGCGTATACCTCCCATCATCTGCTGAATCATAATGTTCATTTGCCCGAAGCTATCGAAAGTCATGTAAAAGCCAATCAATGCCGCCATAATCAAGGGTATCATCATGGGAAACCCAAGAAGCAGAAGAATGATCATGGTCGTCAGCATTATGGTAATCATTGGTTTATCCTTCTATATGATGCTTAGACTTCTGTTTCGGTATCGTCGTAGCCATCAATAACATGGGTCGACAAATACACATCTTTAGAGGTGAGGTTTTTGATCGCGGTCAGCAAATATTGAATGCCTGTAATGGTGAATCCGATGGGAACCCATACATACATTAAATACAGTGGTATACCCATGGTTGGAAGTACACGACCGGTGTTGTAGATACTTTGAATGTAGGTATAAGAGTAGTAACACAGAAAAAACATGGTGCCAGCAGTGATCAGAGAAATGATAATCATCAGTACACGTCTTGCTTTGACTGGCAGTGCATCATAAAGCGCTGACATGCGAATATGGCGTCCATGTCGAGCGGCATAGCCAAGTCCGGCAAAGGTAATCATTACAATAAGTATACGGTTCACTTCTTCGGCAAAGAAAAGACTTTCACCAAACACAAATCGTCCAATAACATTGGCGACTGTATTAAGTGCCATCAAAAGAACACCCGCGGCAAGAATAAACGACTCTAATCGGCTGATACCCGAGTCAATAACACCTAAAAATCCAGGTAGTCCTGAAGTGTGCTGATCAGGAAGGTCATCCTTCATTGAGTGCTCTCCCGGTAAAATCAGGTCAGAAGAGATAGATAGCGGAAAATATTCCGCTATCTATCTGGCTTAGCAATAGTTTAATTATTGACGATAGGGTTCTAAGTCAGCTTTAAACTGTTCCAGTAAGGCTTGACCGCGTTCGCCAGTCATTTCGATAAATCGCTCTTCAACACGAGGAGCGCGATCAATAAAGGCTTGACGCTCTTCGTCCGTCAGACGTGTTACCGTCACCTCTGGTTTAGACTCAAGAATTTTTTCAAGCATCTGCTCACTTAAGCCAGGCACATATTCAGTGATGTACTCAAATGCATATTGAGTGGCATCTTGGACCAGTTGCTGATCCTCAGCTGATAGACTGTTATAAAAGTCTTGGTTAGCCATTAAAGCAGTGGTGAACTGACCGTGACCGGTGAAAATCAGGTTGGGAGATACTTCATAAAGTCCACCAGACTGGATCCAGAAAATTGGGTTTTCCTGGCCTTGTATAATATTGGTTTGCAGGCCACCGTAAACTTCGCCCCAAGGTAATGGTGTTGGCGTTGCACCAAATGCACGGTAGGTTTCTGATAATAGAGGGTTGGTCATGGTACGAATGTTTTTACCACGAAAATCCTCAGGTGTGCGAACAGGTGTATCTGCAGTGACAACCATTTCACCTTCAGGATACATCTGCAGTAACTCTAGACCTTGCTCTGCATAGAGTTCAGGGAACATTTCATTGATTGCGACACTGGTTCTAAAGAAGTCGATGATATCGTTATCATTGACTGGTAGCAGATAGGGAATAAAGAAGATCTGTGCTTCTGGAATTAATGAGCCAGTAAAACCCGGAGATTGGTTAACAAATTGAAGGATACCCATTTGGGTTTGCTCCATGATGTCATCTGACTCACCTAGCTCGCCGAAGCGGAAAACCTGTACTGTGTTATCCGAATTGTCTTCAACATACTCTTTAAATTTATGAGCGAATACGTCTTGCACATCCCCTTCAAATTCTTCGTGTGCATAACGCCAGTTAGCTGCCATTGCTGCTGAACTGAACCCTACCATGCTGGTTATAAGTGCGCCGGCTACGGCTGTTGCCAGTCTTTTTTTCAAGGTCATCTTTTGCTCCTCGCTGGGTTGAAAGTGGAGCGATTAAAAGTCGCTCCATGACATCTTTAGGTGTAAAGTCTTCTCTACACATTGATGGACACCTAACTCAGCGTGGCAAAATGCTTCAAATTCTGCAAGTTAATTGTAGATAAATTTTATAGACTGCAAGGAAAATGCTGTGTTGTTTGTGTGCTATACTGTTGTTATTTAAAGAATTTATCTCATTATTTTTTTTTAAATATAGACTTGTCTCTTCTTGAGTTTTTTAGATTAACAGTTGGGTAACGGTTTGCCTTATATCAAGCTTTCTGGCTTTTACTTTTTCTATTTTGCGCTATTAGGTTCTTTGATTCCCTATTGGAGTCTATACCTTCAGTCATTTGATTTATCCGCTCAGATGATTGGTGTGCTAATGGCATTAATGCAACTATCCAGAGTTGTGGCGCCAAATGTATGGGGCTGGTTGGCCGATCATACAGGGCATCGTGTGCGAATTGTTCGTTATGGAGCCTGTCTCACTTGGGTTATTTTTATTGCGATATTTTGGCAAACCTCCGCGCTTGGTTTTGGTATTGTCATGCTTTTGTTTAGCTTTTTTTGGAATGCAGTCTTGCCACAGTTTGAGGTGATTACACTGCAGCACTTAGGCCAGCAGAAAGAGAAATATAGTCGTATTCGCTTGTGGGGATCGGTGGGCTTTATCTTAGCAGTCATGTTGACCGGCCTGTTGCTTGATCGGGTGGATATTGGCTGGTTACCGGTGGTGGCTTTAGTGCTGATGGTGATGATCTGGCTTAATACTCTGGTCGTATCGGCTCCACTTCAAGAGAAAGTAACACCGCCATCAAACATATCTATATGGAGTGTTTTGAAAACACCTCAAGTGTTGGTGTTTTTTTTGGTGTTTTTTCTAATCCAGTTTAGTCACGGGCCCTATTACACCTTCTTTAGTGTCCTATTGAATGAGTTAGGTTATAGTCGATCACAAATAGGCCAGCTTTGGGCGGTGGGAGTCGTTGCAGAGGTGCTCCTGTTTATTCTGATGCCGGTGCTATTTAAACGCCATAGTTTAAGAAGGTTACTGTTGGTGAGTATTGTACTATGTGGCTTGCGCTGGCTGATTATTTCAATGTATGCAAACTCCTTACCCAGTTTGATTGTCGCACAAGTATTGCATGCAGCCAGTTTTGGAAGTTTGCATGCTGTTGGCATTGCGCTGGTCTATCATTACTTTAATGAACACACGCAAGGAAGGGGGCAGGCATTGTTTGCCAGTGCAGGATTTGGAGCAGGTGGTGCTGCAGGTGCCTTATTGTCAGGCCTGTTTTGGATAAGCTGGGGAGGTTCAGGTACGTTTTTTGCCGCAACCTTGATCAGTGCTTTCGCCTGGATTATCGCAGCGATATGGATCCACCCTGAAAACTATAAGCAACTGGATTAACGTTAGTAAAGTGTTATATTCTTGTATGAATACAGGCGTCTTGCCATCCTAAGGGGAAAACAATGAAGTTTACGATTGATATTGAAATGACACCTGAGGAACTCCGTGAGAGTTTAGGGTTGCCTGATGTATCCTCTTTGCATGATGAGATGATTGACACCATACGCGAGCGAATGCATCAAGGTGTAGAAGGTTATGACCCCATGACACTGTTAAAGCCTTTCATGACGTCAGATCTTGGTACAGTGGAAGGATTTCAAAAGTTAATGTTTAGTTTGATGAATCAATATACTCGTCCAAGTAAGAAAGATGCCACTGAGGAATAAAGTACAGATGACTACCAAGCAAAAGGGGAGCAATATGCGTATCCTGAGAAAGTATACCAATAGGCGTTTGTATGATACCTCGAGAAGCTGTTATGTGACCTTGGAAGATGTGAAAGAACTGGTGCTGAGTTCGGAGCCCTTCCAAGTACTGGACTCTAAGTCAGGTCAAGATCTGACACGTAATATACTGATGCAAATTATCAGTGAACAAGAGGCTGAAGGGCATGGAACCCTGCTAACAAACCAGGTACTTCAGCAGTTGATCCGTTTTTACGGAGATAGTATGCAAGGCATGATGAGCCAGTATTTGGAACAAAGTATTGCCGCGTTTCTTGAGCATCAAGACCTGATTCGTGACCAGATGCAAAACATGATGGGGGCAGCAAATCCTTTAACCATGATGAATCGTATCGCTGATCAAAACATAGCCATGTGGAAAATGTTTAGTCCGGTGAAGGGTGAAGCGCAAGAGGGTCAAGTGCCTGATGTTTCACCACAACAAACTGTGGCTGAAGAGTCTGATGTTAAAGCAAAAGAGGCAGAGTCAAAGACCACTCGCCGACGCTCAACACCGCAATCTAAAAAATAACCTCAGTTCGTGGATGTGGAGCGTCAATCAGGCTTCTGATTGGCGTTGATTTTGTCCAGAGGTTGTAGCCAGTTTTCTATTGCATCGGCAAGTTGATTGCCTGGTTTTGAGCTGACAAATATCCCTATGTGACCTGAATGGATCGACTTCTCTCGATAGAGTTGGCTATTGGTTTTACCTTGAAGTGCCTGAGAGCTTGAGGGTGGAACAAGGTGGTCGAGCGATGCATAGATATTCAGTAAAGGTTGTGTAATCTTTGCTAAACGTACGGCCTTGCCAGCAATGCTAAGCTGGTCATGAATGAGTTTATTTTGTTGAAAGAAATCTTTTATAAACTCACTAAAGGCCTTTCCTGCTTGATCGGGACTGTCTTGGATCCATTTTTCCATGCTTAGAAAAGTGACCGCCTGCTGTTTGTCTGCCAGTGAAAAGGGCAGGTCAAAATTCTTTTGCAACCCTAATCTCATTGGCATTAATGATTGGTAGGTTTCGTTTAGTATGGTGCCAGGAATATTGCCATAGGTTTTGACGGCTAAATCAACATCAATATGCTTGGCTAACTGGCTGAGAACAAAGTCGGGAGTATGGAAGTCCACTGGGGTGACCAGGGTGATTAAACGTTCAACTTTCTCTGGGTGCAATGCGCTGTAACATAGGCTAAAGGTTCCCCCTTGGCAGATACCCATTAAATTGATCTTCTCACGTTGGCTGTGCTGACAAGCGGCATCGACACAGCGGTCAAGGTAGTAATTAATATAATCATCTAAGTCAAGGTGCTGATCCGACGCATCTGGGTAACCCCAATCAATCAGGTAAACAGGAACCCCTTTGCTTAAGAGTGTTTTAAGCAGCGATCTTTGCGGTGTTAAATCGATCATATAGGGCCGATTAACCAACGCATAGCAGATCAATAATGGGGCTGTCACCAAAGAGGGGTGCTCGGGAGCGTAGTAACGCAAGGATACCTTATCCAGCGTGAGAAGCGTTTCTGCGGGTGTTTGACCAATATTAACCGGAGGTATCTCTTTTAATACCTGATAACTGGCGACTAATTGTGCGTTAAAATCCTGAACTTCTTGTTTTAATATCTGTGCATCAAGACGAAGCTTGCTCATGGTTTTAGCTCTTTAGATTCGGCTAATTGTTGCTTAATTCTTTCGAATTCATTGGACAACTTCAGTGTTTCTTGATGCTGTTTTTCTAAATGACGCACTTGTTTCGTTAGAGAGTGGATCTTTTCGAAGGCCAGGTTAAGTGAAGCTTCAGAAGCGATACCTAGTTGTGATAAATAGCGATTACGGTGCTCTTGGAACCATAATTTGAGTTGCATAAAGGTGTTGGTGATACGCCCATGAGACAACTGGTACTCTTGAGTGGCAATGCGTTCAGCGTAACACAGTTCATAAGCATCGACCCATAAGCGGTGCAACTCTCTCAAGCTGGCAATTTGTTGTTCACTTTCTTCTATGGCGGTCGATAGGTGCTGAATGGCCTGAGTGTTGATCGAAGAGTAGTGTTGCGCATACTCTTGGAGTGCTTGTTGATGAAGGGTTAATAGTTGCGTTATTTCTCGTGCACTGGACTGTTGGAAAAAAGGAGTGTTGTTGGGCATTGCACTGGTAAATGCATCAAGAATCTTTAACCAGGGCAGTTCTATCCCTGTTGACGAGTCCCAGAAACGTGTCTTGAGCAATCCGCCCAGTTGCTCCGGGAGTAACCAGCGCTTAAGGATCATATCATCAGATAGGCGATTAATGTGCTTTTGAAAGTCTTGATAAAAACTAAGCACTTCTAATTGCTCTTGTTTCTCTATAAGTTGACCCGCAAAACGCGTGAATTCAATCGATTCCTGCGTCATAACAGCTAAAAGCTCTGCATGGTGATCAGGTAGCTCTTTCCATCCTTGCTGTTGGAGGTTGAGCATTAAGTCTGACCAGTCTGGCAACTCAGCCGAGGTGCTGTGTTCGCTAAATAGACTTAGCCAGCGCCGTATCGTTGCATTTAGATCTTCAGTCACCATTTGCTCCATCTCGATTGCGGCCAATAGTATCCTTTGACTGCCCTGTATAAGTCTACTTGGTTTTATAGGGAAATCGCAAAGTCTCTGTTGTGTTGAAGAAGCTTTACCATCTGTTGTGCCGCATTGGACAGTGTTCTATCTCGATGATAAATGTAGCCCAAAGGCCGATGAACAGGGGCGGCCTCTAGATTTAGTCGGATGAGTTGATCGTCAATTAATATTTCCGGCAATAAACTCCAACCCAGGCCTATGGATACCATCATACGAATAGTATCTAGGTAATTTGTACTCATGCCGAGGTTAGGCTCCATGTTCCATGCAGACATCTGCTGGCGAACCAGTTGATGAGTAAAGGTTTCAGGTCGGGGAAGAATGGCGGGATAAGCATTGAGTTCCGCCAGTGTCAGCTGTGCGGATTGTGCCAAGGGGTGATGTGCAGATACTGTGTAGAAAAGTCGGTCATCCCAAATTTGTTCGCTACAGATACGTGGGTCTGCTTCAGGGGCAAGAGTGATCAGTGCTAGTTCAATTTCACCCTTTAATACGCTGTCATAGGCTAGTTCCGACTCATCAAAGCGCAAGTCTAAGGAGACCTCTTGAAAGGCTTGTGCAAATTTTTTCAGAATCGGTGGCAGACGGTGCAAGCTGATATGGTGGCTGGCCGCAAATGAAAGTCGTCCAGATACCTCTTGATCTAAGTTGTTAACGAGCGTTTGCGCATCTTTTATTGCTAACTGTATCTCTTTAGCCTTGGGTAGCAACCGCTCACCCGCTTCTGTCAGCAGGATTTGGCGACCGATACGATCAAATAAACGGCAGTTGAGTTGTTGTTCAAGCATCGAGATGCGTTTGCTGACGGCTGATTGAGTTACAAATAAACGTAGAGCAGCGTCAGAAAAGGAACCTGATTCAGCAACCGCAACAAAGGCTTTTAAACTTTGCGTATCCATTAGAGTCTCTGGTTAAAAAACAGTAAGACTAATCTATTCCAAAATGGAATGGAATGAATAAAAAATATGAATTTGAGTATTTATTGCCACTCTTTTACACTGTGCTCAACAAGCGATAACCTATTGGAGAAACCGCAATGTCTGGTAAAACCCTATACGATAAACTCTGGGATGATCACTTGGTCAAACAAAATAGTGATGGTAGTGCGTTGCTGTATATTGACCGTCATTTACTACACGAAGTGACTTCGCCACAAGCGTTTGAAGGGTTGCGGCTGGCAGGACGAAAGCCTTGGAGAATCGATACAAACTTGGCCACTCCTGATCATAATGTTCAAACCACGGATCGTTCAGGAGGCGTAGATTCCATTGTCGATCCTATTTCTCGTATTCAGGTCAAAACACTTGATGAAAACTGCGATAGTTTTGGCATTACAGAATTCAAAATGAACGATGCTCGTCAGGGTATTGTACATGTTGTAGGGCCTGAGCAGGGTGCAACGCTACCGGGTATGACGGTGGTATGTGGGGATTCTCATACAGCGACACATGGTGCATTTGCCGCCCTGGCACATGGTATCGGTACGTCTGAGGTTGAGCATGTTTTGGCAACACAGTGTTTAATTGCCAAGAAAATGGAAAATATGCTGGTTCGTGTGTCGGGTCAGTTAGGTGTTGGTGTGACAGCGAAAGATGTCGTCCTCCACATTATCGGAGTGATTGGTACCGCAGGTGGAACAGGCTATGCAATTGAGTTTGGTGGTGACGCGATAGGGTCCATCTCAATGGAAGGTCGCATGACCATTTGCAATATGGCGATTGAAGCGGGCGCACGTGTGGGCTTGGTCGGTGTGGATGATAAAACAATTGCATACGTTAAAGACCGCCCCTTTGCACCCAAAGGACCTCAGTGGGAACAAGCCGTCGAAGCTTGGAAAAACCTTGTTTCAGATGATGATGCTGAGTTTGATCATGTGGTAGAGATTAATGCGGAAGATATTTTGCCTCAAGTGACTTGGGGTACATCACCAGAGATGGTTGCGCCGGTCACGGCTTGCGTGCCCGATCCTGCTCAAATGAGTGATCCGGTTAAGCGTGAAGGTACAGAGCGTGCCTTGCATTATATGGGATTAAAGCCAAATCAAAAGCTGACAGATATTCAATTGGATCGCGTTTTTATCGGCTCATGTACTAACTCTCGCATTGAAGATCTTCGTGAAGCGGCCGCTGTTGTCAAAGGTAAAAAAGTCGCTTCTAGCTTGAAACAAGCCTTGGTTGTTCCTGGTTCTGGTTTAGTCAAGCAACAAGCCGAAGCGGAAGGTTTGGATAAAATCTTTATGGATGCGGGTATGGAGTGGCGTGAACCAGGTTGCTCTATGTGTTTGGCGATGAACCCAGATAAGTTGGGTGCCGGTGAGCATTGCGCTTCAACCTCCAATCGTAATTTCGAGGGTAGGCAGGGCTTTGGTGGTAGAACACACCTAGTGAGCCCGGCGATGGCTGCTGCAGCCGCAGTTGTTGGTCGTTTCGTTGATATTCGCGACATTCTAAGCGCTTGATAGGAGATAATTAATGAAAAAATTTACACAGCATCAAGGTATCGTAGCGCCTCTAGATCGTGCCAATGTTGATACGGACATGATCATTCCTAAGCAGTTTCTTAAATCCATTAAGCGTTCGGGGTTTGGCCCGAATCTATTTGATGAGCTCCGTTACCTGGATGAAGGTCAGCCTGATCAGGATTGCAGTCAGCGCCCACTGAACCCTGACTTCGTGTTGAACAAGCCGCGCTATGAAGGTTGCAGTATCTTATTGGCACGCAAAAACTTTGGTTGTGGCTCCAGTCGTGAGCATGCTCCTTGGGCGTTAGAGGACTTTGGTATTCGCGCCATTATCGCACCCAGTTATGCAGATATTTTCTTCAATAACAGTTTCAAGAATGGTCTTCTGCCAATCATCTTAGAAGAAGCAACGGTGGACGCATTATTCCAAGCGGTTGAAGCGAATGAAGGTTATCAGTTAACCATTGATTTAGAAAAGCAGGTCGTTATCCAGCCTGATGGAACGGAACTGGTTTTTGACATTGATGCTTTCCGCAAGCACTGTTTGCTGAACGGCTTGGACGACATAGGTTTAACGCTTGAGCAAGCGGATGCCATTCGCGATTATGAAGCGGCACGCCGTCAAACGGCGCCTTGGCTGTTTTCCTAATAAAGTATTTAAAATTTTAAAGCATTAAGGTTGTGTCATGTCGAAAAAAGTATTGGTGTTACCCGGTGATGGTATCGGTCCGGAGATTGTTGCTGAAGCGCGTAAGGTGTTAGAAACCATTAACTTACAGATGTCTCTAGGACTTGAGTTAAGTGAAGCTTTGGTTGGCGGTGCCGCTATCGATGCGACTGGCATCCCCTTACCGGAAGCTACTCTCAATGCAGCAAAGCAAGCGGATGCTATTTTGCTAGGTGCGGTTGGAGGCCCCCAATGGGATAGCAATCCAGATTTCCAAATCCGTCCTGAGAAAGGCCTTTTGGGAATACGTTCACAGTTAGGTCTGTTTGGTAACTTAAGACCCGCCATTCTCTATCCGCAACTGGCACATGCGTCGACTTTGAAGCCAGACGTGGTGTCTGGTTTGGATATTCTGATTGTTCGCGAGTTAACCGGTGGTATCTATTTTGGTCAACCTCGAGGCTATCGCACCAAAGAAAATGGTGTTCGAGAAGGCTTTAATACTTATGTATATGATGAAAATGAGATACGCCGAATTGGACGTGTCGCCTTTGAAGCGGCTAGAGCCCGTGGGAAGAAGCTATGCTCTGTTGATAAAGCCAATGTGTTGGAAGTGACGGTATTGTGGCGTGAAGTGATGAACGAACTGCATGCTGAATATCCCGATGTCGAGCTGAGCCACATGTATGTGGATAACGCCGCGATGCAATTAGTGCGTGCACCGAAACAGTTTGACGTGGTTGTTACTGGCAATATGTTTGGTGATATTCTGTCAGATGCGGCGGCAATGTTAACGGGTTCGATCGGAATGTTGCCTTCAGCGTCTTTAGATGTCGATAACAAAGGTATGTACGAGCCTTGTCATGGTTCTGCACCGGATATTGCGGGTCAAGGTATCGCCAATCCATTGGCAACGATACTTTCAGCCGCTATGATGTTGCGCTATTCATTGAATGCTGGTGAAGCGGCAGATCGAATTGAATCAGCGGTCAGTAAAGTGTTGGATCAAAACCTTCGTACTTCTGACATTATGTCTGAAGGCATGCGTCGAGTGAGTACGTCTGAAATGGGCGATGCTGTTGTCGCTGCATTAGCTGAGTAATCAGCTGTAAATTTTTTAATTTTTTATAATTGGGGGCACGAATGAAGCGTGTAGGATTTGTTGGCTGGCGTGGTATGGTCGGTTCAGTGTTGATGCAAAGGATGCTGGAAGAGCGTGATTTTGATCTGATTACGGAACCTGTATTTTTCACCACATCACAAGCAGGCAAACCAGGACCCGATATTGGTAAAGAGATTCCCGCTCTTAAAGATGCTCGAGACATTGACGAACTAAAACAGATGGATGCCATTATCTCTTGCCAAGGTGGTGATTACACCTCAGAGGTTTATGGCAAATTACGCGACGCTGGCTGGAAAGGCTACTGGATAGACGCTGCATCCACCTTACGCATGGCTGATGACAGTATCATTGTGCTAGATCCCGTGAATCAGGATGTGATTGAACAAGGGCTGGCTCAAGGTGTTAAAACCTTTGTCGGTGGCAACTGTACTGTTTCATTAATGTTGATGGGGCTTGGCGGTCTGTTCCGTGAAAATCTTGTGGAATGGGTTAGCTCAATGACTTATCAGGCGGCATCAGGTGCTGGTGCTCAAAACATGCGTGAGTTGATTACTCAAATGGGACAGATCGAAAGTTCGGTCAAAACTGAGCTAGCAGATCCAGCTTCTGCTATTTTGGATATTGATCGTAAAGTAGCTCAAACCATGCGAGGTGATGCTTTCAGTACCGCTAATTTTGGTGTTCCTCTGGCGGGCTCGTTAATTCCATGGATTGATAAAGCGGTGGAAGCTGGCCAAAGTAAAGAGGAATGGAAGGGATTTGTTGAAACCAATAAAATCTTAGGTTTATCTAAAAATCCTATACCCATCGATGGTACTTGTGTTCGCATTGGTGCGATGCGTTGCCACAGTCAGGCGTTTACTATCAAACTGAAAAAAGATGTACCTATGGATGAAGTTGAGTCCATTATTGCGACAGCAAACGACTGGGTCAGTGTGGTACCAAATGAGCGTGATATGACTATGCGTGACTTATCGCCAACCAAAGTGACGGGGACGTTGGATATTCCTGTGGGCCGTTTGCGCAAAATGAAAATGGGTGCGGATTACTTAAATGCGTTTAGTGTCGGTGATCAGTTGCTTTGGGGTGCCGCAGAACCCTTGCGCCGTATGCTACGAATATTGATGCAGTAACACTGAATAGCTACTGTTACGCTAGTGTAACATCCTGAAATGCCCGGCCCCGAAAGGTGCGTCGGGCTGTTTTTGTTTATAGACTATCTACAATTGAGAAATTTATGTCGTTCAAGGTCGCAGTCACGGGTGTAAGTACACTGTTAGGGGAAAACCTACTGGAAATATTGGAAACTAGAGAGTTTCCTGTCACAAAGCTGGTATTAACTGACCCTGGGCCAGTCGTAGGACGGAGTTTGATGTTTGCCGGTCATGCTAATCGAGTGATCTCTGTAAGTGATGCAAGCTTCGATGAGATAGATCTCATATTTAACTGTCATCCAGAGGGTTTGCCTGCCCATATCACGCCAGAGACATTGACGGGTAAACTCAAGGTCATCGACTTATGTCCGGCTGAAAACCTTGATTGTCCTTGTGTAGTACCTGAAGTGAATGCATCAGATATAGCATCGTCATCCTATTTGATCTCCCCGGCACCAGCGAGTGTCATTGCGTCTGTCGCACTTAGTGCGCTTCATAAGCGTTATAAAATATTGAGAGTCAATATGGTCAGTATGTCATCAGTCGCTGAGGTTGGACATAAAGGAGTCGAGGCACTTGCATCTGAAACGGCCAAGTTGCTCAATGGTCGCGACCCTGAAGCATCATTCTTTGGCAAGCAGATCGCATTTAATGTGATCCCATTCACGGGTAAGCTCGACGATAAAGCTTATTCTGATAATGAGCGTTTTATGACGCATCAACTTCATCAGTTATTAGGGGATGAAGATATCGAGATCGTCTCTACAGCAGTACAATTACCTATTTTTCATGGGCAAAATGTCGTTTTACATGCGGAATGTCAATATTCTATCGATCAAAATGAAGCACAATTACTCTTGGATCAAACCAAGGGGGTTCGATCAATTGCTGGACAGGACTACACTGTAGTCACTGATGCAGCCGGTCAAGATGAAGTGTTTATTTCGCGCTTCAGAACGGAGTTAGGCAATGATTCAGGTTTTATGCTTTGTGCCGTGAGTGATAGTTTGCGCAAAGGTGGAGCCTTAAATGCAGTCCAAATTGCAGAACATCTGTTCGGTTTGCTTGACCATTGACAGGTTTATACTTAATACTTGGTTTACAAATATTAGATAAGTAAGCGGCTTTGATAGAATAAACTGTTCGCTTGCGTATCAAGAGGGAATTCAGATGCTGCGTAAACTTGCCTTGAGCCTCGCAATAGCCGGGGTGCTTGGAGTACCAAATGCAAATGCCTTGGGGCTTGGTGAGATCAATATTCGTTCGGCGCTCAATGAGCCTTTGAGTGCAGAGATACGACTGATGCAGGTCAGAGACCTGTCTCCATTGCAAATTCAGCCGAGAATGGCAGATGCGGATGAGTTTTCAATAGCGGGTTTAAGCAAATCGCGATTTTTAAATGATGTCCGGTTTCAAGTTCAGGTCGCACCTGATGGAACGGGTGTCATCAGAATGACCTCAAACGAACCCGTTAGAGAGCCCTTTCTAAACTTCTTAGTGGAAGTGAATTGGCCTAATGGACGTTTAGTTAGAGAGTATACAGTCTTACTCGATCCGCCGGTGTTTGAATCTTCACCGGTTAGTGGTGGTCAATTTCAACCGGCAACAACGGCTCCTTCAGCACCTTCTGAGCCAGTGTCAGCGCAGCAAGTTGCTCAACAGCCTGCGCAGCGACCTGCACAAACTCAGCCTAATGAGGTGCGTGTAGGTGCAAATGACACGCTCTGGGTTCTAGCCAACCGTTACAGGCCAGATTCTTCAATTACACCTCAGCAGATGATGATTGCTTTGCAACGCAATAATCCTAATGTTTTCCCAACGGAAAATATTAATATGATGCGTGCTGGCACAGTCATGAGAATTCCAAGTGCTGATGAAATTCGCCAACTGTCTGCTGCAGAAGCCAATGCTGAAGTGAATCGTCAAACGGATGAGTGGCGCAATCGTCATCAGACAACGCCAACACCTGAGCCAGAGCCAGAATCTCAACCAGAATCTCAACCGGTTGAACCAGACGAGGCTAGTGAAGCTCCCGTAGAGGAAGATGATCAAGCACGCACGGCTGATGAAGCAGCTGAAGAGCTAGCAGCCGCCGCTGAAGCACTCGCGGAAGCTGAGTTAAGAATAGTGACGCCTGAAGAAGACGTTGCGACCGAGCAAGTAGAAGGTATCGGAGACACAGCCGCTGGAGATGATGCCCAGCAAGATAGTCAGATAACCGTGCTTGAGGAAGAGCTTGAGCGTGAGCGTCTAGAAATCCGGGATCTTAGAGCGTCAAATGAAAGCCTGAAAGAGCAACAGGTCTTGACCCAACGTATGTTGGATTTACAAGTCGAACAGTCAGCTCAAAAAGTAGCACAAATAGAGTTAATGGAAGAAAGACTGGCTCAGTTAGAAGCTCAATTATCAGAAAGGCAGGCAGATTCGGGTCTAGTGGATCGGTTGACCAGCTTACCTGTATTAGGCGGGCTTGTTGCGGCAGTCATAGCATTATTGGGTGCTGTGCTGTTGGGAAGACGCAAGAAAAAAGCACCTGAACCCATGTTTAAAGCACCCGATGCAGCGACAGGCAAAAAAGGTGACGTTGCAACGACGGCTGCGGCTGCTCTAGCAACAGGTGCAGTAGCGGCTTCCGCATCCGATGATGAGTCGCAGGATGAAGTTGAGGATAGCTTAGATGATATCCAGCAAGAGTTAACCACAGAGCCCGAAGCGGTAGTGGATGACTTCTCAGATCTGGATTTGGACCTAGATTTAGATTTAGATTTAGATGATTCGGATGATGAAGCAGTTCGTGTAGTGGATGAAGAGTATGACTTGTCCGCGGATGATGACTTAAATGACTTATTGTCGGATTCTGAACTGAATGCAAATGAGAGTACTGAAGAAACGAGTGTAGAAGACGAAGCTCCAGTAGATGAGGTAGAGTCTAAAGAGCCGGAAAGTGATGAATTTGATGTCGATGAATCATCGGCTTCTGTTGATGAGGTAGATGATACTGAATCCCTTGAAAGTCTGCTTGGTGAAGATCTTCCTGAGCCTTCGGCTACTGTTGAAGCAACGCCTGAGAGGGACAAAGACGAAGATGATTTAGGGTCACTTGATGATTTGCTGACATCTGATATCGCTTTCGAGGAAGAAGCTGAACAGGAAAGTTCTGAAGAGCTAAACAGCCCTGATGACAGTACTTCAGATTCTGACGAATCATCTGATGAGTTAGATTTTGTACTAGATACTTCTGAAGTAGATGAAAATGAGTCTCCTGAGGAGTCTGAACCATCCACTGATGCAACCGCTGACGATGACTTAGATTCATTGTTAGGATCACTCGAGTTAGAAGAGGATGACTCTCCTGCACCCAAAATGAAGCCGGGTGAGCAAGTTGAAGAAGAGCTAACGGCGAACATTATGCATGATCTGGAAATGGATCTGGACGATGAACTAGATGACATGTTGAACAGTACAGATGATGAGATAGCTTTGGAAGAAAGTCAGTCGTCTGATGATGAAGATCTAGATATGCTTGATAGCCTCAATCTTCTTGATGGCGCGGATGAAAATGAAACTAAGTTGGATCTTGCTCGAGCATATCTGGAAATGGATGACGCTGAAGGTGCAAGAGAGATCTTAGCTGAAATTATTGCTGAAGGCAGTGATCAGCAAAAAGAAGAAGCGCAAAAACTACTGGACAGCCTAGGCTAGAGAGTTACATGCAAAATAACTCAAATGGGGCGACAGATGTCGCCCCTTATCGTTATGCGGCCGCCGTTGAGTATGCAGGTGCCGCCTATCACGGTTGGCAGAAACAGATCAATGACACTGTACCCTGCATTCAAACAAAGGTTGAATGTGCGTTATCCAGAATCGCAAATCATCCAGTAGAGGTGATTTGTGCTGGCAGAACAGACGCTGGAGTCAGTGCTTGTCGACAGATTATTCATTTTGACAGCTCTGTAGAAAGACCTGAAAGGGCATGGGTCATGGGTAGTAATACTTATTTACCTGATGATATTGCGATCTTATGGGTTAAGCAGGTTTCAATGGAATTTCATGCTCGCTTCTCAGCATTGTCTCGCCGCTATCGCTATTTGATTTATTCCAGTGAAGTTAAACCGGCTATCTTAACTAAAGGGGTTACTTGGACCTGGAAAAACTTAGATGTGGCTCGTATGCAAAAAGCCTCTACCTATCTTGTGGGGGAGCATGACTTCACATCCTATCGAGCAGTGGGTTGCCAAGCCAAAAATCCTGTGAGGCGAGTAGAGTTCCTTAAGGTTTCTCAGCAAGGAGCATTGATTGTCATCGATATTAAGGCTAACGCATTTTTACATCACATGGTGCGAAATATTGCCGGCGTGCTGATGAAAATAGGAGCTAGCGAAGCTGAGGTTGATTGGTCGAAGAAGGTTTTGGATGCCCGAGATAGGCGCGAAGGTGGAGTGACTGCGCCACCTTTTGGACTCTATTTTGTCGATGTCGACTACCCTCAGCATATTGAGTTACCCTCGAGCCAAATTGGACCCTATTTCCTATCCTACGCTGACTGACTCTGAGTTCAGGCTCTGATATGATATCGCCTCTATTGGGCGAGGGTTTTTGATGCGTACTCGGGTAAAAGTATGTGGTATCACACGGTTGGAAGATGCACTTCATGCGACGGAACAGGGTGCTGATGCCTTGGGGTTTGTTTTTTATGCGCCCAGTCCCCGATATGTGGATCTGGACCAAGCTGCGTACATTATTAGACAGGTCCCTGCTTTTGTGACGACCACTGCTCTGTTCGTCAATGCTGAGCGTACAGATATTGAAAAGGTTATTTCAGCTACTTCAATCGATTTGTTGCAGTTTCATGGAGATGAAACTCCCGATTTTTGTAAAAGCTTTGAGCGCCCCTATATTAAGGCTATCAGAGTTCGAGAGGGGATGGATCTCTGTTCAATAGCATCTTCCTACTCATCAGCAAAGGGTATTCTGTTAGATGCTTATGTTAAGGGAGTTCCTGGTGGAACGGGCGTCTCATTTGACTGGGCTATCATCCCTTCTGTAATGAGATCCAAAGTCATTCTTGCTGGCGGTTTGCATGCAGCCAACGTTGCTGACGCCGTTCAACAAACAAAGGCTTATGCTGTCGATGTGAGTGGTGGTGTAGAAGTAACAAAAGGCATCAAGGATGCTGACAAAATCAGACACTTTATGAATGAGGTGAACCGTGTCAATTCAAAATGAGCAGACTGCAGGGCAGGCCTATCCTGATGCAAAAGGGCACTTTGGTCCTTATGGTGGTCGATTTGTATCAGAGACCTTAATTGGCGCCTTGGAAGAACTTGAAGAAGTTTACGAAAAATTATCTGCAGACCCAGCATTTCAAGCAGAGTTTGATAGAGATCTGGCGCATTATGTTGGACGCCCTTCACCCTTATATTTTGCCGAACGGCTAACTGAAAAGGTGGGTGGCGCACAAATTTACCTTAAGCGTGAAGACTTAAATCACACGGGTGCTCACAAGGTTAATAACACCATTGGTCAAGCATTATTAGCCAAGTTTATGGGTAAGCCGCGTGTTATCGCTGAAACAGGTGCTGGACAACATGGTGTTGCATCAGCAACGGTGGCAGCGCGTTTAGGGCTAGAATGTAAAGTGTATATGGGCGCCGAGGATGTCAAGCGTCAAGCGCTAAATGTCTATCGTATGCGACTCTTAGGCGCTGAGGTGATTCCGGTCACTTCAGGCACTAAAACTCTAAAAGATGCCATGAATGAAGCGATGAGAGACTGGGTCACCAATGTGGACAATACTTTTTATATCATCGGTACTGCGGCTGGCCCTCATCCCTATCCAAAACTGGTGCGTGATTTTCAGTGTGTCATTGGACGAGAAACACGTGCACAGAGTCTAGCCCAAATAGGCCGTTTACCTGATGCAGTGATTGCCTGTGTGGGCGGTGGCTCTAATGCCATTGGCATGTTTCATCCTTTCATAGATGATGTCGGTGTTCGCATGGTCGGTGTTGAAGCGGGTGGGCATGGTGTCGCGACTGGCCAACACGCTGCGCCATTAAGTGATGGGCGACCTGGCGTGCTTCATGGAATGAGAACCTATTTGATGGAAGATGATGCAGGGCAGATTTTGCCAACGCATTCAGTATCTGCCGGTCTGGATTACCCCGGCGTCGGACCGGAGCATGCCTGGTTAAAAGATTTGGGTCGAGCCGAATATGTGGCTATTAATGACGATGAAGCACTCGAAGCATTTCGCACTTTGACCCATGTTGAGGGTATAATGCCCGCATTGGAATCAAGTCATGCAATAGCTTATGCCATCAAAATGGCAAAAGAGATGCCGAAAGATAAAGTGTTGGTGGTTAACTTATCAGGTCGTGGGGATAAAGACATTCACACAGTAGCAGACCTAGATGGTATTACATTCTAAAACGGAACAGAAATTTTCATGAGTCGACTACAAAAACGCTTTGAAGCCCTAGGTGCTGAACAGCGCAAAGCACTAATACCCTATATCACTGCAGGTGATCCGAATCCTCAGGTAACTGTCCCGTTGATGCATGCGCTGGTAAAAGCGGGTGCAGATGTGATTGAACTGGGTGTTCCTTTTTCGGACCCCATGGCTGATGGTCCTGTGATCCAGCTAGCCTGTGAGAGAGCGCTTGTTCATAAAGTCCGCTTGCTTGACGTGATTGATATGGTCGCTGAGTTTAGGACACAGGACAACGAAACCCCAGTGGTGCTTATGGGGTACTTGAATCCTATTGAAGCGATTGGATATGAGCCCTTTGCATCCGCTGCTGTTGCTGCCGGAGTGGACGGCGTGCTAACCGTAGATCTACCTCCAGAGGAAGCATTGGAGACTAGCCAATTATTTCAAGAGAAGGGCTTAGACACGATCTATCTAATGTCACCAGCAACCTCGACCACACGACTACAACAAATTTGTGAGTGTGGTAGTGGTTATCTTTACTATGTCTCTGTAAAAGGTGTTACTGGATCGGCTGCTCTGAATGTTAATGAAGTGGCTGATAAAATTAATCAGGTTCGAGGTATGACACGTTTACCTTTAGCCGTTGGCTTTGGTATCCGTGATCCTGAATCCGCAAAAGCGATTGCTGAAGTGGCGGATGGTGTCATTGTTGGTAGTGTCTTGGTAAATCGTATAGCAGAGTTAGCTGAATCACCTGAGCGTATACCTGAGCAAGTTAGCCAATTGATCGCTAATATGCGTGAAGCGATGGATGCTTAATTTCTAATTTTTTAAAACGGATATGTGAACAACGATGAGTAGCTGGCTAGATAAAATTGTTCCTTCACTTGTAAAACGAACCGATCGAAAGCGCAGTAACGTGCCTGAAGGTCTTTGGGAAAAATGCCCAAAATGCGATTCAGTGTTGTATAAACCTGAACTGGATAAAAACCTTAACGTTTGTCCAAAATGTGAACATCACATGAGGATAGGTGCTCGCCGTCGACTGGATATCTTTCTGGACAAAGACAATCGTGAAGAAATTGGTGCAGATGTACTACCCGTCGATAAACTTAAATTTCGTGATTCAAAAAAATATAAAGATCGCCTTATAGCGGCGGAAAAAGAAACCGGTGAAACCGATGCCTTGGTTGCTATGAAAGGTACTTTAGAAAGCACCCCCATTGTAGCAGTCGCATTTGAATTCCGATTTATGGGTGGCTCTATGGGGGCTGTGGTCGGAGAGCGTTTTGTTCAGGCCGCACATATCGCCTTAAAAGAACAGATACCTTTGGTGTGCTTCTCCGCATCGGGTGGTGCGCGTATGCAGGAGGCGTTATTCTCACTCATGCAAATGGCCAAAACCAGCGCTGCTTTGGAAAAAATGCGCCAGGCAGGTGTGCCATATATCTCAGTCCTAACAGATCCCGTATATGGCGGAGTGTCAGCCAGTTTGGCAATGCTGGGTGATCTTAATATTGCTGAACCCAATGCGTTGATAGGCTTTGCTGGCCCTCGTGTCATTGAGCAGACAGTGCGTGAGAAACTGCCTGAAGGGTTTCAGCGTAGTGAGTTTCTTTTGGAGCATGGGCAAGTTGATATGATAATTCAACGTGCTGAAATGCGTACAAAAATAGCTTCACTTTTAAGTAAATTGACCGGTGTTTCTACGGCTTGTGTCATACCCAACGAGAATGACAATCCTGCGCCCAGAGACGATCAAGAGTAGAGCAGTCGGTGTCAGTTATCCCGTTAAATGCAGAGTCGCCCATTGATCAATGGCTAGCGGCAATAGAAGCGTGCCATCCAGCTGAGATTGATTTGGGACTTGATCGTATGCGCGAAGTGGCGCAACGATTGCCTATCGATATAGAGAAGAGTCTCAAGGTAGTGGTGGGTGGTACGAATGGTAAAGGTACCAGTATTCGGTTACTGGAATCCATTCTTATCCAGGCCGGCTACTCGGTTGGAACCTATACGTCACCCCACTTCCTCTACTATAACGAGCGGATTACTCTTCAGGGTAATCCAGTATCGGACGTAATCATCTGTAATGCATTTTATCAGATAGAGCAGGCTCGCCAAGCTGTGCCTTTGACCTATTTTGAGTATGGTACGCTTGCGGCATTGTTGATCTTTTCAGAAGCGTTACCCGATGTACTTTTACTTGAGGTTGGATTAGGAGGGCGACTGGATTCTGTCAATCTGGTTGATGCCGATATCTCTCTTGTGACGACAGTTGCGTTAGATCATACCGATTGGTTGGGTCCTGATCGAGAAGCTATTGGCTATGAAAAAGCGGGCATATTTCGACCCAACTGTCCTGCCGTCTGTGGTGATCCTGATGCACCTGTATCGCTCATTCAGCATGCTGAAAAAATAGGCGCTTATTTGCTACGCAATCAAGTTGATTACGATTATCAACTAACTGAAAACACCACATGGAGCTGGCAGGGTAGATCACTCAACGGGGACAAAGTCACGAAGACTGCTTTACCTATTCCAAAACTCCCTCTGCAGAATGCGGCGGCCATATTGCAGGTGCTTGAGCTTTTACCTGTGACAGTGTCAGATCAACAACTGGCCTATGGTCTTGTTCGTGCTCAACTCACTGGCAGAATGCAACGTGCACAAGTGGCTGGACTACCGTGTCTTTTAGATGTTGCCCACAACCCCGAATCAGCAGCCTATTTGGCTAACTATCTGGCCAAGCATCTGGGATCGAAAGTTCACCTTGTGTTAGGGATGTTGATCGATAAGGATATACAGCAGGTGTGTCAGCTATTAGCCCCGGTTGTTGATCATTGGCACTTAGTCTCTTTAAGCACCCCAAGAGGAGCATCCTCTGCACAGTTGCGAGACGTTATCCTTGCGCTGGGCGAAGACGTTTCTTCAATTACCGAGTATGACAGTGTTAAGATTGCATTATCTGAATTGCCTGACACCCTAGAGTCCAGTACTCACCTTGTGATAGCGGGCTCTTTTTTTACAGTGACCGATGCACTGCCTTTAGTTGAGAGAGTCGATGGAGAATAAGGCTAACCTTAAACAGCGTTTGACGGGTGCCATCATTTTACTTTTGATTGGTATAGCGTTTATTCCTTTTTTCTTGGACTCTGCTGGGTATGAGGAGCGTCAACTGGAAACGCGTATTCCTGCAGCGCCTTCGGTCGTTCAAGCTGTGCAAACACAGCACCCTGAACCAGTGGTCATTGAACCTGCGCCCGTAGCCCCTGTGCCTGAAATGCCAGTGGTATCGGCTCCAGTTACAGAAATTACAGGTTCTTTAGATGCATTGCGCCCAACGTTAAATCCACCCGAAGAAGCCCCTGCATTAGATGCTGATCAAGTACCTGCTGCTTGGGCGCTTCAATTGGCAAGCTTCAGGCAAGAGTCTAATGCACGAGAGCTAAGAGCACGTCTGATTAATTCAGGCTATCGAGTGTATATTCGACATGGAGAAGACGTTGTTAGAGTATTTGTTGGGCCAGAAATGCAACGGAGCAGGCTTGAAGAGTTAAAAGTTGCACTTCAAGAAGAGTATGGCTTAGAAGGTATGATAGTGCGCTTTACAACTCAGTAAACGGAACATGAAAGAATCAACTATGATGAATTGGACCGATTGGATCATCTTGGGCATCGTGCTTATCTCCTCGTTAATGAGTTTACGTCGAGGTTTTGTCCGTGAAGCCATCTCTTTAGCAACTTGGGTTGCGGCGTTCGTCATAGGTCGACTTTTCTACGAAGTCTTGGCTGATATCATATCAGGATATTTTGATGCGGCTCCTTCAGTCCATCAGTTGGTTGCTTTTTTAATTCTGTTTATAGCAACCTTGATAGTGGGCAATTTAATTGGCTCTCTTTTTGCGTCATTGATAAAACTGACGGGGCTTACAGCGACAGACCGGGTACTGGGTGTCGGCTTCGGTGCTTTGCGTGGAGGTTTGGTCGTTGTCATTATGCTGGTGTTATTACAAATGACACCTGCCGTTGATGATCCTTGGTGGCGGGAATCCCAGCTTATTCCACATTTTTTAGTGATGGAAACCTGGTCAAGAGATATGGCCAGAGATATTGGTCAAATGATTTGGCAAATTGGTCACTAGTTTATTGATGCTAAAAGGTACGATACAGCTTCGGCCTTTTAACTAACCTTTTCATACTATCAACGTAGAGGTTGAATCCATGTGCGGTATTGTAGGCATCTTCGCCAGAAGTAACGTTAATCAAACCCTTTTTGACGCGTTAACGGTGCTTCAGCATCGCGGCCAAGATGCAGCAGGAATTGTGACTTGTGAAGGAAATCGCTTTTTCATGCGTAAAGACAATGGATTGGTCAATGAAGTGTTTCGGACACGTCATATGAGACGCCTAGTTGGCAACCTTGGTATTGGGCATGTGCGTTATCCTACAGCAGGTAGTTCATCGTCAGCTGAAGCTCAGCCTTTTTATGTCAACTCCCCATACGGTATTGCCCTTGCACACAATGGTAATCTTACCAACGCGGAGCAATTAGCTGATGAGATTTTCAGAGCCGACCTTCGTCATGTGAACACCACTTCAGATTCTGAAGTACTCTTAAATGTGTTTGCACACGAGTTGCAGCAATTAGGAAAACTTAACCCAACACCCGAAGATATTTTTGATGCGGTTACTAAAGTACATCAGCGTTGTCAAGGTGGCTATGCTGTTGTGGCCATTATCACGGGCTACGGTGTCCTCGCATTTAGGGATCCGCATGGTATTCGTCCTCTTGTTTATGGCAAGCGTGTGATCGATGGACGTGACGAGTACATGGTTGCATCAGAAAGTGTGGCACTGGATACGTCTGGCTTTCAGCGTGTTAGAGATATTGAGCCTGGTGAAGCCATCTTTATTGACAGTGATGGCGGATTACACTTGAAGCAGTGTACTGAAAAACAATCCTTAGCTCCCTGTCTGTTTGAGTATGTTTACCTGGCTAGACCCGATTCCATTATTGATGGCGTATCAGTTCATTCATCACGCACCTTAATGGGCGTTCGTTTAGCTGAGAAGATTTTAAAAGAACGGCCTAATCATGATATTGATGTGGTGATTCCTATTCCAGATACTAGTCGAACTTCTGCATTAGAATTAGCGCATACCCTCGGTGTGACCTTTAGAGAAGGGTTTATTAAAAACAGATACATTGGCCGAACCTTTATCATGCCCGGCCAGACATTGCGCAAAAAATCGGTCCGTCAAAAGCTAAATCCTATCGCCAGTGAGTTTAAAGATAAGGTGGTCTTACTTGTAGACGACTCAATTGTGCGAGGTACAACATCCAAGCAGATTGTTGAAATGGCAAGGGATGCAGGTGCACGTAAAGTCTATTTTGCTTCAGCGGCGCCTGAGGTGCGTTATCCAAATGTTTATGGAATAGATATGCCTTCTGCTTCAGAGTTGGTTGCTCATGGTCGGAGCGCACAAGAAGTCGGTGAATATATTGGTTGTGATTGGATGTTATATCAAGATCTGAACGACCTACAATCTTGTGTGACTGAATTGAATCCAGCTATCACGGCCTTTGATACCTGCGTATTTGATGGTCGTTATGTGACGGGTACCGTTGACCGAGATTACCTTGATCGCCTGGAGTCCAAGCGAAATGACGATGCGAAAAAACCACTAGACACTCCAGATAATGAAATTGATGCAGATACATCTGCAGATCTACATAGCCGTATTGAATAATAAGGAGTCACCCATGAGTCAAGGTTTTGAGCGTGAAGAACGCATCCAGTTTAGCCATGAAGGTTGTGAACTGGATACCTTAGCGGTTCGTGCCGGCCAACACCGTACCGGTGAGGGTGAACATGGTGACGCCATTTTTACGACCTCAAGTTTTGTATTTTCCAGTGCACGAGAAGCGGCGGCACGTTTTAATGGTGATGAAGAGGGAAATATATACTCTCGTTTTACAAATCCTACTGTGCGTGCCTTTGAAAAGCGTATTGCTTCACTAGAAGGTGGTGAGCGAGCTGTCGCGACGTCTTCGGGTATGGCGGCTATTCTGAGCTTAGGCTTAGCGTTAATGCAAGCAGGAGATCATGTAGTTTGCTCACGTAGCGTGTTTGGCTCAACAGTGTCCTTGTTCGATCGTTATTTTAGTCGTGCGGGTATTCAAACCACCTTTGTTGACCCTACCGATTTGACGGCATGGAAAGCAGCCATACGTCCAGAAACTAAATTACTGTTTTTGGAAACGCCCTCTAACCCTTTAGCAGAGTTAACCGATATCAGTGCAGTTGCTGACATTGCTCATGCACAGGGGGCGCTACTCGTTGTCGATAACTGTTTCCTGACGCCGGCGCTGCAACGCCCACTGAGTTTGGGTGCGGATATTGTGATGCATTCGGCAACAAAATACCTAGATGGGCAGGGACGTTGTGTCGGCGGCGTGCTGGTTGGGCGAGATAAAGAAATGGAGGATGTGTTTGGCTTTATCCGTACCGGAGGAAGCTGTATGAGCCCCTTCAATGCTTGGGTATTTTTAAAAGGATTAGAAACCCTACCTTTAAGGATGCGTGCTCAAAGTGACAGTGCATTATCCCTTGCTCAGTGGTTAAAACAACAGCCTGGTATTGAAAAGGTGTATTACTCTGGCTTACATGATCATCCACAGCATGAATTAGCGTGTCGCCAACAGAGCGCATTTGGTGGTGTATTATCTTTTGAGGTTGCGGGTGACAAAGAAGCCGCTTGGCGCTTTATTGACGCAACTGAAGTGGTATCAATCACCGGTAATTTAGGTGACGTGAAAACCACTATTACGCACCCCGACACCACAACCCATGGTCGTATGACGGCCGATGAAAAAGCCAAAGCAGGTATTAAGCCTAATTTAATTCGCTTGTCAGTAGGTTTGGAGTCCTTAGATGACCTCAAGACTGATCTGCAACGTGGTTTGTCGGCTTTGTAAGCGTCTCATTGATGCCTAAACTCTATCTGGCACCCATGGAAGGAGTGCTGGATTTTACCCTTAGGGAGTTGCTTACTCATCAAGTGGGTATTGATCAGTGTGTGACTGAATTTATCCGTGTGTCTGATAGACTGCTTCCACGATCTGTTTTTCTTCGCCTAGCACCCGAACTTAATCAAGGCGGTTGTACCCGTTCAGGTGTTCCCGTATTTCTGCAGTTATTGGGTAGTGATCCTAGTTTGTTAGCGGAAAACGCGGCAAAAGCTGCTGAGCTAGGTGCACCAGGCATCGATTTGAATTTTGGCTGTCCAGCTAAAACAGTGAATAAAAGTCGAGGAGGGGCGGTGTTATTGAAAGAGCCGGATTTAATTCATGACATTGTCTGTGCTGTTCGTAAAGCGGTACCCATGAACACGCCTGTGACGGCTAAAATGCGTTTGGGGTTTGCTGATAAGTCGTTAGCAATAGAAAATGCACAATCGATAGAAACAGCAGGCGCATCATCGCTGACCATTCATGCTCGAACTAAGTTAGAAGGCTATAAACCTCCAGCACACTGGGAGTGGATTGCAAAAATACGTGATGCTGTGGATATGCATTTAATTGCCAATGGCGAAGTGTGGACGCAACAAGATTATTGGCGATGCAAAATACTGTCTGGCTGTGAAGATGTGATGTTGGGTAGAGGAATGCTAAGTAATCCTTTTTTAGCTGAAACGCTTGTAACACAACAAAACCAATCGATTGAGGTGTCATGGATAAGGCTGTTGCCGCTACTCGAGCGCTATTCTAAGCAAGTTATTACAGATCTGTCTGAGCGCCATGTCCATGGTCGAATTAAACAGTGGCTGAATATGTTACGTTGGCACTATCCGCAAGCAGAATCACTCTTTACCCAGATTCGTACCGAGAAAGATCCTCGCGTGATTCTGCAGAAAATACAAAGCGCCCAGCATGAAACGCCTGCTATTTCATAATCCAGTATAGCCCGTAAATATTATTGCATCGGTCCTTGTTCTCGTTGCATTTGAAGTTGTTGCTGTTCTCTCCATGCTTCGTATAGTTCTTCATCTGTGGGTTGTGTTAAGGCTGAGTACCATACGGGTGAGGTGCCTATAAGAAAGCCAGCAATGGCCAGTGCAATGCCAATCTTTTTGTAATTTGGCTTTATGGATAAGCCGAACAAAATGATTCCTATGCCTAAAAAATGTAAAACATAGGTGCTGAATGAGGACATTGTCATGATTTAGTTTCCTTAAGAGATGTGTGCTTTAGCTACCTTCACGAGATTTTAAAAAGTCTTCAATATCATTGGTAATCTCAACTTCCGTGGTCGGAGAAGGGATCTTGAAGTCATGAACCTGCTGCCATTCACTAGAATCAGGAGTGCGCTCCCATACAGTGCCAGCATTGTATTGAACCAGTTCTTGTAGTGCCGGATCGAGGTTACATACTTTGTCTAGCGGGATAGGTAAAAGGTTCAACTGTTCATTGGCTAAAAATTCGTCTGTTTCATATCCGGTAAACATACGCCAACCGGTATCATTCAAATGTTCCGGAACCGTTTTATACATAAAACGAATGGGTAATTTTTCATCAAAAACTAAGCGGGATACCAGTGCTAAAAAACCATTTTTAGTTTGTGCTTTCTCGTATCCAGGTTCTGGTGCAGTATCAGGATTTAGTGGTTTCATAACGCCCTCTTTGCAATAGTTGCGCTATTGTATCAGTTTTTAAAATACTTGCTGAAACAAAAAAAGCCCCAGCAAGATGCTGAGGCTTTTCAGAGGTTTTTAAAAGCTTACTTGTGTGAATTAAGCTTCAACGGTTGGGATAACAGATGATGCTTTTTCAACATACTTATCCATTTGATCGAAGTTTAGGTAACGGTAAATATCACCTGCCATACTATCGATCTTATTGGCATAAGCCATATACTCTTCAACTGTTGGCAACTTGCCTTCGAGTGCAGCAACCGCTGCCAGTTCAGCTGAGGCAAGGTAAACATTAGCGCCCGTACCCAAGCGGTTAGGGAAGTTTCGAGTCGAAGTAGAAACAACCGTTGCTTTATCGGCTACACGTGCTTGGTTACCCATGCACAGTGAACAGCCTGGCATTTCCATTCGAGCACCCGCTTTACCAAAGATGCCATAGAAACCTTCTTCTGTTAGCTGAGCCTGGTCCATTTTGGTAGGTGGAGAGATCCACATACGTGTTGGAATTGTTTTACCCGATGCTTCAAGAAGCTTGCCTGCCGCACGGAAGTGACCGATGTTGGTCATACAAGAACCGATAAATACTTCATCGATCTTATCGCCCGTTACGTCAGAAAGTAGGCGTGCATCATCAGGATCGTTTGGAGCACAAAGGATTGGCTCATTGATCTCATCCATATCAATCTCGATCACGGTATGGTACTCAGCATCCTTATCGGCACGCATTAAGCTTGGATTCGCCAGCCACTCTTCCATGCCCTTGATACGGCGCTCGATGGTACGAACATCGCCGTAACCTTCTGAAAGCATCCATTTCAACATGACAATGTTTGAACGCAGGTATTCTGCTACTGAGTCTTCAGATAGGTTAATGGTACAACCCGCAGCGGAACGCTCAGCTGATGCATCAGACAGTTCAAAGGCTTGTTCTACGGTTAACTCTTCAAGACCTTCAATCTCAAGAATTCGGCCAGAGAAGACGTTTTTCTTGCCAGCTTTGGCAACAGTTAAGTGACCTTCTTTGATGGCATAGTAAGGAATTGCATGTACTAGGTCACGAAGTGTTATGCCAGGGTTGCGTTTACCTTTAAAGCGCACAAGAACTGACTCTGGCATGTCCAAAGGCATTACACCTGTCGCTGCGGCAAAAGCAACAAGGCCTGAACCTGCTGGGAAAGAGATGCCGAGTGGGAAACGCGTATGCGAGTCACCACCGGTACCCACAGTATCCGGAAGTAGCATACGGTTTAACCACGAGTGGATAATACCATCGCCAGGACGGAGAGATACACCGCCACGGTTCATGATGAAGTCGGGAAGCGTGTGATGTGTATTAACATCTACTGGCTTAGGATAGGCGGCTGTGTGACAGAAAGACTGCATTACCAAGTCTGTAGAGAAGCCTAAGCAGGCTAAGTCTTTCAGTTCGTCGCGAGTCATCGGACCAGTGGTATCCTGAGAGCCTACTGTGGTCATTTTGGGTTCGCAAGATGTGCCTGGGCGAACACCATCGACGCCGCAAGCCTTGCCAACCATTTTTTGTGCCAAGGTATAACCTTTGCCGGTGTCATTTGGTTGCTCAGGCGTACGGAATAGATCTGTTGCCTCCAAGCCAAGTGCTTCACGTGCCTTTTGTGTCAGGCCACGACCGATGATAAGCGGAATACGACCCCCGGCACGAACTTCGTCAAGCAGTACTTGCGTCTTTAGTTCAAAACGGCAGAGTTCTTCACCGGTTTCATGGTTTTTAGCCACGCCTTCATAGGGATAGATATCTACGATATCGCCCATATTCATTTTTTCTACATCCATTTCGATAGGTAATGCACCCGCATCTTCCATGGTGTTGTAGAAGATAGGCGCTATTTTTCCACCAAAACAGAAACCACCAGCACGCTTGTTTGGGATGTGTGGAATATCATCACCAAAGAACCACAAAACGGAGTTTGTAGCTGATTTACGTGAAGAGCCTGTACCCACAACATCACCAACATAGGCAACTGGGAAACCTTTTGCTTTAACTTCTTCAATCTGCTTAAGTGGACCTACATTACCTGGATCTACTGGCTCTATGCCTTCACGTTCCATTTTGAGCATTGCATTTGCATGCAGAGGAATATCTGGACGCGACCACGCATCAGGTGCGGGTGATAGGTCGTCAGTGTTCGTTTCACCAGGAACTTTAAATACGGTCACGGTGATTTTTTCGGGTACTTCTGGTTTAGATGTAAACCACTCAGCCGCCGCCCAGGATTCCATGACTTGTTTAGCAAACGCATTACCTGCTAAGGCTTTCTCTTGCACGTCATGGAAAGCATCGAACATAAGCAGGGTGTGAGAAAGCGCTTTAACAGCAATAGGTGCTAGGTTTTCATTCTCTAAAGCGCTAACAAGTGGTTGGATATTATAACCACCTAACATGGTTCCCAGTAATTCTACCGCTTTTTCTGGGGAAAGCAGTGGTGAAGTTGCTTCGCCTTTGGCAACAGCATCAAGGAAGCCCGCTTTTACGTAGGCGGCTTGGTCAACACCAGCTGGTACACGGTTGCTCAACAGATCCAGAAGGAACTCTTCCTCACCTGCAGGTGGGTTTTTTAGCAGGTCAACCAGTGCGGCGGTCTGCTCAGGATCCAGCGGCTTAGGTGGGATGCCTTCTAAGGCACGTTCTTCTACATGTTTACGGTAAGCTTCAAGCACGATATAGCCCTCATCTGTTGTCACTGCCGAACATC
>SLCQ01000049.1 GCA_007125745.1 Nitrincola sp. | reverse complement strand
GACTTGTGGGGTTTTTTCTTGGGTCTTCTGGGCACCTTGGCGTTTTATCTTGCCTATGCCTGGATTGTAATAGATACCATTCATGGCATGATCACGCTGGGGCAAATGACCATGTATCTACTGGTCTTTAAACAGGGACAAAGTGCAATCAGCACCAACTTAACCGCCATTAGCGGTATGTATGAAGACAACCTCTACCTGTCTAATCTCTATGAATATTTGGAACAGCCCGTAGAGGCAGAGTTGGGAGAAGCCACAGAGGGTCCTGCACCCAACGATGGCATCCGTTTCGAAAACGTCAGCTTTCGCTATCCCGGTGCTGAGAAGCCTGCTTTACAGCAGATTAACTTACACCTATTACCTGGTCAGAGTCTGGCACTTGTTGGCGATAATGGTTCGGGCAAAACGACACTGATAAAGCTGATGACACGTCTATATCAACCCAATGAAGGTCGAATTTTATTGGATGGTCTGGATATTAACCAATGGTCACCTAGCCGCTTGAGAGAAAGAATAGGCGTGATTTTTCAGGACTTTGTCCGCTATCAGTTTTTAGTGGGCGAAAACTTAGGCGCAGGTGATGTCAATGCCTTTTACGATGAAGCACGCTGGCAAGAAGCGGGCGAACTCGGACTGGCCGATAGTTTTATTCAAGAACTACCACAACATTATCATACCCAACTGGGCCGCTGGTTTAAGGGCGGGCAAGAACTGTCTGGCGGTCAGTGGCAAAAGATTGCTTTGGGTCGCGCTTTTATGCGCTCAGGTGCTGACATTTTAGTGTTAGATGAACCCACTGCGGCGATGGATGCAGAAGCTGAAGCTCAGGTATTTGAACATTTTCGCCAGCACGCTAAGCAAAGAATGGTGATTTTAATTTCTCACCGTTTCTCATCCGTTCGCATGGCCGACAAAATTGTATTGTTGCGCCATGGACAGATTCTTGAAGAGGGTAATCATGCTTCCTTAATGGCTCAAAACGGTCGCTATGCAGAGCTGTTCACCCTGCAAGCCAAAGGTTATCTTCCTGACTAATCAAGCCCATTTGTGCACAGGCGGCTGATAGCGGTGAATCGATTCAATCAATGCTTCTGGCGAGGTTTCACGAATCAGCATCTGTGCATGCATGGGTTTAACAAACCCCGAAGCACTCATTTTATCAATCATGGCTAAAAGAGGGTCGAAGAATCCGTCAAGGTTGTAAAAGGCACAGGCTTTTTGGTGGTAACCTAACTGTGCCCAGGTCCAAGCTTCAAAGATCTCTTCTAAGGTTCCAGCGCCACCCGGCATGGCAATAAAAGCATCCGACATCTCGGCCATAGCCGCTTTACGCTCATGCATATCAGCAACCACTTGCAACTCTGTCAGACCAGGGTGTGCCAGCTCTTTTGTGGATAGCGAAACAGGGATAACGCCATAAACATCGCCTCCCGCATCTAAGACAGCATCAGCTACAACCCCCATCAAGCCCACTTTTCCACCGCCATAGACTAGATCTATCTTCTGTTCGGCTAAGTATTTCCCTAACGCTTTCGCCCCTTCGGTATAGATAGGACGATCACCCAAACTGGAACCACAAAATACGGCTATCCTCACGATAACCCTCCTTTTCTATTCGTCTTAATTCATGAACAGCCTATAGTGTATCCAAAAGTCTTTTTGATTGAATAGCTAGGCGTGTCATTCAGCCAAGTTTTGTCAGCAACCTGTAAGCTAGGTATGATCTTATTTTTTTCTTTTTGGCGGAGTGATGCGTGTTTCAATTTGAGCCGATAGGCTATATTAATAGCCCTTTTAAAGAAAAATTTGGCATTCCCAGACAGCCCGGATTAACGCAGTCTATTCATGCAAACATTAGCTTACAGCCGCCCTATGCTCATCCTGATATCGTTCGTGGACTGGAGCAGTGTAGCCACATTTGGATTATCTTTGTTTTTAGTGCAACACAAGATAAAGGCTGGAAGCCTACCGTTCGACCACCTAGACTGGGCGGCAATGAACGTTTAGGGGTATTTGCAACACGCTCCACCTTTCGCCCCAATCCAATCGGTTTATCCGTCGCTAAACTACTTGAGATTAATCAGCATACCGATGAAATTCAACTGAAGATAGCAGATTGTGACCTACTTGATGGCACACCGATTCTCGATATTAAACCCTATCTTCCCTATGCGGATTCCATCACGGATGCGAGTTTTTCACTGGGAATTCCACCAAAAAGTTTATCCTTACCTTTGCGTTTTTCAGATCAAGCGGAAGCCATATGTTTGAGCGAAGAGGCTCAACACGGCATTCCTCTAAAACAGCAAATAACCGAGGTACTAGCCTGTGATCCTCGACCTGCATACCAGCATGACCCTACACGGGTATATGGCATCAGATTACATCAATTTAACATTCGCTGGCAGATTGATGATCAAGCCATCCATGTAATCAGTATCGATTTTTTCTCTTTACCCCAATAAGGTAGATTATGTCTTTACCACCTCTTTCTTCAGAGCAAGCCATTCAGTTTGACCAACAACATATTTGGCACCCCTATACATCCATGATCAACCCCAGCCCTGTGTATATGGTGACAGATGCTCAGGGCATTCATATTACTCTGGCCAATGGACAGCAATTGATCGATGGAATGGCATCCTGGTGGTCCGTCATTCATGGTTACAAGCATCCCCGTCTCAATCAGGCGGCCAAAAAGCAACTGGAGCAGTTTTCCCATGTCATGTTTGGTGGTCTGACCCATCAGCCTGCCATTGCCCTAGCAAGACGCTTGGTCGATATCACACCCGCTGGTTTAGATCGGGTGTTTTTTGCCGATTCAGGCTCTGTCAGTGTTGAAGTGGCGATCAAAATGGCCATTCAGTATCAGCAGGCCAAGGGTCGGTCTGAAAAACATCGTTTGATGAGCTTGCGTCGTGGATATCACGGCGATACCTTTGCGGCCATGTCAGTCTGTGACCCTGTCACGGGAATGCATCAACTGTTTCAAGGAAGCCTAAAACAGCAAGTTTTTCTACCTGAACCTCAGTCGTCATGGCAGCAACCGATTGATGAAGTGGATTTGACCGCCCTAGAAAGCACCTTTGCTCAGCACCACGCTGAAGTCGCCGCACTTATTTTAGAGCCCATTGTTCAAGGCGCGGGTGGTATGCGCTTCTACTCCGCCGACTATCTTAACCATGCGCGCCGGCTATGTGATCAATACGGTATACTTCTGATAGCTGATGAGATCGCTACAGGTTTTGCCAGAACCGGAGAACTCTTCGCCTGCCAACATGCCGACATCACACCTGATATTCTCTGCTTAGGTAAGGCGCTGACTGGTGGTTATTTGACTCTTTCTGCCACCTTAACCAAAGCATCGATAGCGGACACTATTTCGAGCGGTGGTGCAGGTTGCTTTATGCATGGCCCTACCTTTATGGCCAACCCCTTAGCCTGTGCGATTGCGTGTGAGAGCATCGATCTATTATTAGAACAGGATTGGCGTAACCGCATTCAAACGATTGAAACTATCCTAAAAACATCTTTAACGCCGGCACTCTCAATGCCACAGGTGGCTGATGTGCGTTGCTTGGGGGCCATTGGGGTCATCGAACTCAAACAGCCTGTTGATCTGCACGTGATTCAACCCTGGTTTGTTGAGGCCGGTGTGTGGGTGCGCCCTTTTGGGAAGCTAGTCTATATTATGCCACCTTACATAATTCAGCGGAGCGAATTACAATATCTATGCGAATCGATACTTCAGGTGATTCAACGTCTCGATCAGAGTTAACGCTAAGGATCTATCCCATGCCACGCATCAAAATTGATATGCCGGACAACTATTTGTTCACAACAGAAATTCCTATTCGTATCAGCGATATTAACTATGGTGGACATTTAAGTAATGATGCCATGTTATCGATTATCCATGAAGCCCGAATCCGCTTTCTTAACCAGTACCAATACTCCGAACTGGATATCGAAGGTTACGGCATTATCATGACTGACTCTGCCATCGTTTATAAGGCAGAAGGGTTCCATCGTGAGCTATTACAGATCGATGTTGCTGTGGCCGATTTTAATAAGTATGGCTGTGATCTCTACTATCTTTTGACCAATAAGCAAGATGCTAAAGAGATTGCTCATGCCAAAACAGGCATTGTCTTTTTTGATTATGAGGCGAGAAAGGTCGTTCCTGTACCAGCCGCCTTTAAAGACCGAATGTTAAAAGAGACACAATAATGACAACAGAAGTGGTCTCTTGGCAGGCGATTATTCATCCATATAGTCGTAGTGAATATGACTGAGGTTTTCGAAGCGGGTATATTTACCGATAAAGGCTAGACGTGATGTTCCGATTGGGCCATTACGTTGCTTACCAATGATGATCTCAGCCACCCCCTTTTCTGGACTGTCTTCATTGTAAACTTCATCACGATAGATGAACATGATAACGTCTGCGTCTTGCTCAATCGCACCAGAGTTGTGACTCACAACACCATCAGCTAACCATGCAGCGTTTCCAGGCACAGTAAGATCAAAAACTTCGTGTTCGCCTAACTCTTCAACCTCAACAATAGAGTCCCAAAAAAGATCATTGCTCGCTATTTGCTTAAGGTTTTCATCATCAAGAATATCTGCGTAGCTCAATAATACGTCTCGCGACGGTGCAAAGCTAAAGTGTGAACTACCACCGTAGGCAGTTCCTCTTCGTTTAGCCATGTCGCGCTGACTTATTCCTTTATGTGCCATCAGCTGTTTAACTTGATCAAATATTTCAATTGGCAGGGTATCAACATTCGTGTTAGCAACCTGACTCACTAGTCGCTTCTTAAGTTGGCTAACCGCTTCTTGTTGATGACCAAAGCCGCCAATTTCATCGATAAATATCTGCTTAAAGCCAGCGCCAGAAATGTCTAACTCATACCAGCCTTGTTCACTTCCTTGCTGATATTTATGTTTGATTCTGCCAACAATACCAAAGCGAAGTAATAATGCTGCCAGATCTCGAATCAAATAGTGACTCGCTGTCGAGAAATACACCCTTGACGCACTATCGGAAAGCGTCACTGATCCATCAGTTGCCCAGATATGACGAATGAATATAGCTAACTGTTCCTTAGACAACATAAAAATAGGATCAGGTATTCTTTTCTGCGCGGATCTTTGATCAAAAACACCGAGATCCTTAAGAAACTTACCTGCTCCCGCTGCATGCCAGCGATTACCATTTCCAGCAATTTCTAACTGATGCCAGTTACCCGTTCCTTCTCTTCGATTTACCGATGAACCCAACAGTTCAGCAGCACGTTTTACAATATCGCTATTGTCTTCACTCGCGGTTGTGTAGCGAAGCGGCTGTCCTTTAACATAGCTACCATCGCCGATCATATGTGCCAAAAATATGATTTCATGCTCAGCCATCGTGATAATTTTTTGAGGCTCGGGTACACGACGCGCGATCGCAATTCGGCTGCCAACCTCTAAATCGCTCAACACCTTCCATCCACTCAAAGTCAGCAATCTATGCTTATCGGTACAATCAATTGTTCGTCCAGAGCTTAATTTCACTCGGTATGCCTGTTTCAATCCAACACGCCAAACCTTATCCGATAATGAGTGTTCTATATCACCTGTTTCGCTCGGTGATAATAGTACAGGCTGAGTATCCACAAGATCTTTAATCGGTTTGCGGGTACCATCGGATAGCATAACCAATGTATCTCCAAGGACACATTCACGAAGATCCGAATTAACGGGTCGTTTGTTGGGGCGGTTTTCAAGGCTTCGGTTTAGCTGAGAAAGCGCAACAACAGGGCAATTCATCTCTTTGGCTAACGCTTTCAAAGAGCGAGAGATTTCAGAGATTTCAGCAGTACGCCCTTCAGACTTTCCTGTTTTTAACTGCATCAACTGAAGGTAGTCGACCATGATCAAACCAAGATCACCTTGCTCGCGCACAACACGTCTAGCACGCGTCCGCATTTCATTTGGGCTGATACCTGCGGTGTCATCAATGAACAAAGGCTTATCCTTCAGCATGTTCATCGCAGTGGTTAGCTTTGGCCAATCTTCTTCTAAAAGCTGTCCATTTCGAACCCTGGTCTGATCAATTTTTCCCAACGAGGAAAGCATCCGCGTGACCAGCTGATCCGCCGGCATCTCTAAGCTAAACACCAAAACAGGTCGCTGCGTGCCCATCAATGCATTTTCGACTAAGTTCATGGCGAAGGTGGTTTTCCCCATCGAGGGCCTGGCTGCCACGATAATTAAGTCGGAAGATTGTAAGCCACCCGTGCGAGCATCAAGGTCATCAAATCCTGTGGTGATACCCGTAAGCGCATCAGCATTGTTAAAGAGATGGTCTATGCGCTCTACCGCACGTTTGAGCAAGGGTTTAATCGCTTCAGGGCCGCCTTGATTCGGTCGGTTTTCAGCAATCTGAAAAATCTTCTGTTCAGCCTCATTCAAAATTTCCTCAGAAGCACGCCCCTGGGGTTGAAAAGCGCTGTCAGCGATTTCATTAGCGACCTGTATCATCTGCCTTAGCAATGCTCGATCTCTAACAATTTCTGCATAAGCACGAATATTACTGGTGCTGGGCGTATTTCTAGCCAACTCCACCAGGTAATCCAGTCCACCCGCTCGATCCAATTCACCCAAGCGGTCTAATTCTTCCGATACCGTAATGACATCAATTGGCTGGCGATCTTCGACAAGTTTATGCAGGGTTCGAAATAGCATTCGATGATCAGGACGGTAAAAATGATCATCCAACAGAATTTCTGACACAGAATCCCAAGCTTGGTTGTCCAACATTAATCCGCCAAGCACGGATTGCTCTGCTTCTAGAGAATAGGGTGGTGTTTTCGCCCAGTCTTTCGCGTCGCTCGCGTCGAGTGTTTGTTCAGAAAATTCCATGCAATGCCATGCCGAGATGAAGGTCTAGAGATTGCTATTTTAGCGATATTATTAGGAAGGGTATAGGGCGTAGCCTAAGGGGGATAGTTCAGCCATAAAAAAGCCCAAGAAAGTGACGCACAAAACTCACTTTCTCAGGCATTTCAAAGGCGAGTGATTACTCAGCTGCAACGATTAAAGACACACTCACAGTGACTTCAGGGTGCAGTTGGATATCCACAGCATATTCACCTGTGTGACGAATAGTGCCTTCTGGCAAACGTACTTCACTTTTATCTACAGCTTGACCAGCAGTGGTCAGGGCTTCAGCAATATCACGTGTACCGATAGATCCAAACAGCTTGCCTTCTTCACCTGCTTTGCTTAGCATGGTCAAGGCAAACTCATTCAGAGCTTCAGCACGCTGCTGCGCTTCAGCCAATTTAGCTGTTGCAGTCGCTTCTAGCTCAGCACGACGCTCTTCAAATTTTGCAACGTTCTCAGCGGTAGCTGCAACAGCTTTACCCTGAGGAACCAAGTAGTTACGACCATAGCCACCTTTAACAGATACTTTATCGCCTAAGCTACCTAATTTACCAATATTTTCGAGCAGAATAACTTCCATCTCGTAAACCTCTTTTTTCTGCACGCATGCAGTATCTTAATTCTTTGCTGGTAACCTTGAACGCAGATCCATTAGCGCATCTACGCATGCCAAAATAACCAACAATGTAACCATATAGGGGCCTACAAAAACGATCGATGCATAGGTCGCAACCAACCAGCCTTTGTTTAACCCCCGCTTAGAAACCAGCCCATGTATCAGTGCCAGACCTGCCACTATCAGTGGCAACAAGAGCAGTGCAAACCATCGTGAGATATCAACAGCAAATATTTTGCTGAGCAGAAGCACTAAAGCAAGCATCACCGCTAACACTACCGGCAATCTGAGCTGATGAAATTCAGCTTGAAAACCACCGGGGTTATACAACTTTGCTTGCCAGCTCCTAGCTAACATCAAGCAAACCAACATACTGGCTACTTGAAAAGCACTGACGACACCGACCAATAAACTGCGCACACGCTGTTCTGGCCAGTCTTGAAATGCTGCGCCTCTTTCACTGGCTAATTGCTGCACTGATGATGCAATTTGATCCAATAATGGAGCCAAACCCACATCCAGTAAAAAACTACACAAAACACCCGCAGGTATTAAGGCTATCAGCACTTTTTGCCAAGAAACTGTTTGGCGAAGCAATACTGCCAACGCAAATGTTCCTGATATCACCATTATTGCCGAGGGATCACCTGAAAGCATCCAGAAAATGCTTGGCAGAATGCCCCAGAACAACAGCTTTACACCTTCTGATACACCTTTTCTCAGGGTAATCAGAGCAACCCCTGCTGCACTAACCCAGTAGAGCAGTGGTAGCATGGCAGCAATCATTACTACCATAATCGCCTGATTGCGACCCTTCATCAGCGTTTCAGCAAGGGCTCGCACGGCGTATTCTCCTAATCCTATCGACTTGCGACTGACCTAGCCTTACTCGTGACCGTCTGTGTATGGCAGAAGCGCAATGTAACGAGCACGCTTGATAGCGGTAGCTAGTTGACGCTGGTAACGCGCTTTGGTGCCAGTGATACGGCTAGGTACGATCTTGCCAGTTTCAGTAATATAAGCTTTTAACGTCTCAAGATCTTTGTAGTCGATCTGAGATACACCTTCTGCTGTAAAACGACAGAATTTGCGACGACGGAAAAAACGTGCCATTTTCCTTTCTCCTATTATTCAGATTGATCTTCAGCAGTTTCCTGCTCTGGCTCAGCGGATTCATCGTCACGCGATTGACGCTCAGAGCGCTCTTCACGACGAGGCTTACGCTCTTCACGTGATTCAGATGCTTTAATAGGAGAAACTTCAGTAACGGCTTCTTTACAACGAAGAATCATGCTACGCAGAACTGCATCGTTGTAACGGAAAAGACTTTCTAGCTCGTCAAGAGTCTCTTGATTACACTCAATGTTCATTAAAACATAGTGTGCTTTATGAGCATTATTGATCGGATAAGCCATTTGACGACGACCCCAGTCTTCTAGACGATGAATCGCGCCTTCAGCACCTTCGATCAAGTTTTTGTAACGTTCCAACATCGCTGGAACCTGCTCGCTCTGATTCGGATGAACCAGAAATACGATTTCATAGTGACGCATTTTTGCTCCTTACGGTTTTGCAGCCCCCTCATCACCCTGTGTGATAGGAAGCAAGGAGTTGAACAAATAAAACGGAGTCGGGATTATACGCGACTCCTAAAATAATCACAATCAACTCACCCTGGCTTTTTATACTTACGCCATCTCAGCAGGGATTATCTCAACACTATGGGTAATTTCAACACCACCGCGCTCAAGCATTAAGGACGCTGAACAGTATTGCTCTGCAGATAGTTTAACCGCCCGCTCCACTGTAGATGGCTTTAACTCAACACCTGTGACGATAAAGTGCACATGGATCTTGGTAAACACAGCCGGTACAGTGTCTGCTCTTTCTGAGGTGATCTCTGCTCGACATCCTGTGACCTGTTGCCGTGATTTTTTCAAAATCTGAACGACATCGTAACTGGTACACCCTCCTAGCCCCATCAATATTAGCTCCATTGGGCGAGGGCCTTGTTGCAATTCGGCATCAATCATCTGATCGAAACCACTGCCGCTGGTTGCATTAAATCGAAGATCACCTTGCCACTCAATTTTTGCTTGCATCACACTCTCTCCAATCCGCTATGCAAATAATGCTTGTAATTTTTCGCCCGGATCATCTGCACGCATAAACGACTCTCCTACCAGAAAGCTGTTAACACCTTTGGCGCGCATTTGAGCAACATCATCAGGCGTATTAATGCCACTTTCAGTCACCACGATTCGATCCTTTGGAATATCAGATAAAAGATCGAAGGTGTTATTTAGCGACACCTCAAAGCTATGCAAATCTCGATTGTTAATACCCACTAATCGAGTATTCAATGGAAGGGCCCGTTGCAATTCTGATGCACCATGGACTTCAATAAGTACATCCATACCTAATGCATGTGTTAGTGCTGTATATTCATCTAATTGAGTATCCGTTAACGCCGCCACAATCAACAAAATACAATCTGCTCCCAGGGTGCGTGCTTCATATATCTGGTAGGGATCAACAATAAAGTCTTTACGTATCACAGGTAACTGACAAGCTGAACGCGCAAGACATAAATTCTGATCAGATCCCATAAAGAAATCCTGATCTGTTAGCACTGACAGACAGCTAGCACCTGCACTCTGGTAACTCTGCGCGATTGCTACTGGATCAAAGTTTTCCCGGATAACCCCTTTTGAAGGACTCGCTTTTTTGGCCTCTGCAATGATGGCAGATCGACCTGCTAGGATGGCACTTTCCATCGCCTTTACAAATCCTCTTGGATCTGTGGGTCCACCTTTTTGCATCACAATTTTTTTCTGCAAATCATCAATACTGATCTGCGCTGATCGTAAAGCAACTTCTTCATGCTTGCGCTGAATAATTTTCTTTAAAATAGTGGGTGTATCACTCATGTTGTTGTCTCAGTAATCTGTTGGCTAAATTCTGCAAGTGAGGCCAGTTTGCTTGCTGCACGGCCATCTTGCATCACAGCTAGGGCCATCTGCACGCCCTCTTTATGATCAGATGCTTTTCCAGCTAACCAAATCGCTGCTCCTGCATTAAGAGCGATGATCGAACGCGCTTTGCGTGCTTGAGTTTCTTCGCTATCAGAGAAAGCTTTGTGTATCAGGGTTAACGAGTCGTCAGGTGTTTTCACTTCTAGACCAATCAAGCTCTGACTTTCTATACCTAGCGCCTCTGGTGTAATACTGTATTCTTTTACCTGTCCATTATTAAGCTCAGCGACATGTGTCGCTGTGGCCAAGCTAATTTCATCAAGTCCATCGTCGGCGTGAACAACCAATACATGCTCAGCGCCTAATTGTTGCATTACTTCAGCCATAGGCCGGCATAGTGGCTTACTAAACACCCCTATCACAAGATGCTTAACACCCGCCGGATTGGTCATGGGGCCCAGAATATTAAACAAGGTACGAATACCCAACGACTTTCTAACACCTATCGCATGTCGCATCGCTCCATGATGCGCCGGAGCAAACATAAAGCCGACACCCACCTGATCAATACAGGATGCCACTTGCTCAGCATTTAAGTTAAGATTGATACCCGCTGTTTCTAGAAGGTCTGCACTACCACTACTGGAAGAAACAGCACGATTACCATGCTTGGCCACATGCGCACCAGCCGCAGCAGCAACGAATGATGAAGCGGATGAGATATTAAAGAGATTGGCACCATCTCCTCCGGTTCCCACGATATCAACCAAACGACTGGCTTGAGGCTTTACCGGTGTAGCCAGTTCACGCATCACCTGTGCTGCACCTGCAATCTCATCTATTGACTCACTTTTCATTCTTAAGGCCACTAAAAAAGCGCCCATTTGAGCATCACTACACTGGCCTGTCATGATCTGTCTCATCACATCAACCATTTGCGTTCGACTTAAATCTAAGTGATCAACCACCCAGCTTAACGCTTCTTGTATGTTCATTATTCTTTGCCCTCTAGCAAGCCTTTGCGACTTTTCATTTATTTAGAAAGTTCATCAGCAATTGGTGTCCAGCCTGTGACAATATTGCTTCGGGATGAAACTGCACACCCTCTAAGGGTAAAGACTTATGACGAATTGCCATGATTTCGTCACAACCACCCTGATCGTTTTTTGACCAAGCCGTTACTTCAAGACAGTCTGGTATCGAATTGGGGTCTAACACCAGCGAATGATAACGCGTCACACGTAACGGGTTTGGCAAGGTTTCTAACACACCTGTATTACTATGCTGAATAACAGATGTTTTACCATGCATAACCTTTTTTGCCCGGACCACTCGAGCACCCATAGCTTGACCAATGGCTTGGTGCCCCAGACACACACCCAAAATAGGCAGTAACGAAGCAAAGTGCCGAATGACATCCAAAGAAATACCCGCTTCATTGGGGGTACAAGGACCAGGTGAAATCATTATTCGATCTGGTGCCAATGCTTTAATCTCATCTATTGTGAGCGCATCATTACGATATACACTGACCTGTTGACCTAACTCGTTCAGATAGTGCACTAAATTCCAAGTAAAACTATCATAATTATCAATTACTAGAACCATTAATGTGGTACCAACCAAGCCAACAAACTTTTTTATTCGGTCTGAATTAACACGCCAAACCGACATTAAGCGCACAAGAATAGATCAAAGGTCGTCAATCCGAAACCCCTAGCCGAAGATAGCCCTTTTCGATTCAGATAACAGTCAGCTAAGATAGCCCATACTTCAGAACTTTCTATACTTTGCATTAGGACTCGATCATGTCTGTTAAAGGTTTAAT
>SLCQ01000172.1 GCA_007125745.1 Nitrincola sp. | reverse complement strand
GCATGAACGGTGGTCATCAAACCACGTTTGATGGTGTAGTTTTCATGCAACACCTTAGCCAAGGGGGCGAGGCAGTTGGTTGTGCATGAAGCATTAGAAACGATGGATTGGCCGGCGTAGTCTTGATGATTGACTCCGAACACAAACATTGGTGTATCATCCTGACTAGGAGCAGAAAGAATGACCTTTTTTGCCCCAGCACGAAGATGCGCAGAGGCGGATTCCTGCGTCAAAAAGAGACCCGTGGACTCAACGACCACATCAACATCAACAGCCCCCCAGTTAAGTGCTTCTGGATTCCGTTCTGAGGTAAGTCGAATCTGGCGACCATTGATGATTAACTGTCCTTGTTCAACACGAATATCCTCATTAAATTTTCCGTGAACGCTGTCAAATTTGAGCATATAGGCAAGATAATCAGGTTCGAGCAAGTCATTGATAGCAACCACTTCTACACTATCTTTGAATTCAGAAATCGCTGCACGAAAAACCATGCGCCCAATACGTCCAAATCCATTTATTCCAATTTTAATCATGGGGCTTTCCTCTTTTATTTTTATATTTGCAGCCTGCTATAAAAGGCAGGATAGGTTTTCAATAATTCGGTCGGGCTTTGAAGCGTTGATATCATCACCGTGGTTATAACCATAGGGAACAACCCAAACTTCAACACCTGCATTTCTAGCCGTTTGCACATCGGTAGATGAGTCCCCGACGTAGAGTATTTGCTCTGGCAAAAGGCTGTACTTTTGCATCAAAAAATGAACACCAACAGGGTCAGGTTTTTTCTGAGGGAAGCTGTCTCCCGCTAAAATATCCGCAAAAAGGTGATGGATGTTGTGGGCTTTGAGTACTAACTCAGTCCCTACTAGAAATTTGTTGGTGAGTACGGCAAGTTGAGTGCCATTTTTATGCAGTTGCTCAAGTGTTTCCGCTACCTGAGGAAACATATGACTATTCCTACCAGAGCGCTTTTCATAATGGTGGTAAAAAATTGCCAATAAGTGATCAAACTCTTGTTGAGTTTGTAGTTGTACATTATTAAATTCCAATGCTTTTTCAAGAAAATTTGGCGCACCTTTTCCAACCCAGTTACGTGTCTGGGCTAAGGTAATTTGAGCCAGCCCTACTTCAGAGAATGCATCATTAATAGCATCAGTGACTTCGCCAGCGGTATCCAACAATGTTCCGTCTAAATCAAATATGATCAAAGCATGTTTTTTCATTAGTTTTCCTAAAAGAAACCGAAAGTTAACGAGATTGTTTACGAGTCTCCATCATACGCCAGACAAAGGGAGTAAATATTAATTGCATGGCTAAATCTAATTTTCCGCCCGGTATCACAAGTGTATTCGGTCGTGACATAAACGAATCGTTGATCATGCTCAGTAGGTAGGGAAAGTCGATGCCTTTGGGTTTAGCAAAGCGAATAACCACCATGCTTTCATCTGCTGTGGGTATTTCTCGCGCAATAAAAGGATTACTGGTATCCACCATAGGGACACGCTGAAAGTTCACGTGAGTGTAGGAAAATTGTGAACATATGTAATGTATATAATCAGGCATTCGACGAAGAATGGTATCCGTGACGGCTTCAGCGCTATATCCGCGCATATTTTTGTCACGGTAAAGCTTTTGAATCCACTCCAAATTAATCACGGGTACCACACCGATCAATAAATCGGGATATTGCGCAATATTAATGTCTTCCGTTTTCACTGCACCATGCAAGCCCTCGTAAAAGAGTAGTTCTGTATCTTCGGGAATATCTTCCCATTTTGTGAAGGTACCAGGTGGTTGATCATATGGAAGCGCTTCTTGCTCGTTGTGAAGGTATTTACGGTAACGTCCACATCCTGTTTCACTGAAATTTTTAAAAAGCTCCTCAAGTTCTCCAAATAGATTTGTTTCAAGTCCAAAGTGACTGAAATTATAATTACCCTTCGCCTCAGCCTCTTGTTGCTGGATCTTCATTTCTTCTCGATTATAACGATGAAAACTGTCACCCTCGACGGTCACAGCATTAACTGACTCGCGTCTAAAAATGGCCTCAAAGGTTTTAGTGATGGAGCTCGTTCCCGCTCCAGATGATCCTGTAATGGCGATAATGGGGTGTTTTGCAGACATGATATATTCCTTTTATTTTCTGAAAAGACCGCGCTCGCCAAACAAAGGGCTATGAAACGCCTCTGTGGCCGGTGTTTTATGGTAAGACTCAATCAGCTCTACTTCATTGCGCGAACCAAACACGACACCAATACGTTGATGTAATGATGTAGGCTGCACATCGAGAAGCGCTTCGCGCCCCGTACTGACCTTTCCACCGGCCTGCTCAATGATCATGCCGATTGGGTTTGCTTCGTAAAGCAGTCGTAACCGTCCAGGTTTAGAAGGATCTTTGGTATCACGGGGATACATAAAAACACCTCCTCGCATTAAAATGCGATGCGCTTCAGCCACCATGCTAGCAATCCAGCGCATATTAAACTCTTTACCTCTGGCGCCCGTTTTACCTTCTAGGCACTCAGCAATGTAACGTTTAATTGGAGGTTCCCAAAAACGACTATTGGAAGCATTGATGGCAAATTCTTGTGTATCTTCGGGTATCTGGATGTTCTTGTGTGTCAACATAAACTCACCTAAGACCGGGTCCAGAGTAAAGCCAACAACACCTCGTCCTACGGTAAGAATCAACATCGTGGTTGGCCCATATAGTGCGTATCCAGCGGCGACCTGCTTTGCTCCTTTTTGAAGAAAGTCAGCTTCTTCTACATCAGTATTGAGGTCGCCATTGCGCCTTAAAATCGAAAAGATACTGCCTACAGAAACATTGACATCAATATTTGAAGAGCCATCCAGAGGGTCAAATACCAACAAATACTTTCCACGGGGATAATGGCTAGGTATTTGATATGGGTATTCCATTTCCTCACTTGCCATGCCCGCAAGCGTACCACTCCACTCGTTCATTCGTATAAAATAGTCATTTGAAAGAACATCGAGCTTCTTTTGAGTTTCACCCTGTATATTGGTGCTTTGCGCCTCTCCTGAAGCGTCAAGATGATCGCCATGAAGCCCTGCAAGTTCACCCTGTGCCACTGCATTTGCAATTGCTTTGCAAGCAAGTGCAACATCTAACATCAGCGAGTTAAACTCTCCATCCGCTCCTGGGTATCGGCGTCTTTCTTCGATCAAGTATTGAGTGAGTGTGATGTGCTTTCTGATTGGCATGGACGATTCCTTTTTATTAGAGTGGTCGATATTTGCTTCCAGGCATTGAGTAGTTCAGGGGCTGAACTAAGCTGAGTAAAACAATATGTCGCACCTTCAAAATTTTGATGGTGAGTAAACTCTGTTGGGGTCACCACAACACTAAGCCCAGCAGCTAAGGCTGCTT
>SLCQ01000046.1 GCA_007125745.1 Nitrincola sp. | reverse complement strand
CCTTCTTTGTGTAACGATCGAAGGGTTTTTTCAACACCGGGAAAAAGGTTTGATTGTGTTGGGTCTGCCGATAAGAAATGATGAACATATCGCTCTCTAAGAGCGCTTACCAGGGCATCATCAGCATCGTGAAAAATCGTTCGAATCGCTTCAGGCAAACCCAAGCCTATGATATTACGGACAGCCGCATCCGCTGGTTCATTAAGCGTTAAATCACGTGCGGCGGCCTTCATGCTATTAATGATACTTGCTTCCGAGTCTATAATGGTTCCGTCCCAGTCAAAAATAAGTAAGTCGTACACACGAAACCTCGATAAACATTACAGATTGCCTAGTGAAATTTGCACTGGATTGAAGTACACAATCAGTTTTCTACCTTGATGATTTTAACATGACGGTGCTGTGTATCAGGCAATTTCCAGTCTATTAACTGCCCTACCGACAAGCCTAATAGTGCACTTCCGATCGGCGCAAAGATCGAAATGGTGTCTGGTTGTCCTTTAATTTCATGCGGGTAACATAGAGTGCGCTGAAACTGTTGGCCACTTTCTTCCACCTCAAATGTGACCGTTGAATTCATGCGCACAACATCCTTTGGCATATCATCATTGTCCACAACGATGGCCCGTGCCAACTCATCACGTAACCCATCGTAGCTCGCATCGCCTCGGTATGGGGCTTTATCGAGCATTCCCTCCAACCTATCGATATCAAGCTCAGTAACCTTTATGGGGGGCAGTTCAGACATTTGTTTCTCCATTGGTGACTAGGGGTGCAATCCTGCATTGCTAGTCAGTAATAAATGCACTAAAAAAACAAAGCCACCCCGAATGGATGGCCTTGAGATATTGGCTTCACGTAGAGTAGAAGCGTCTTTGTAATTATAAGATTATGCTGTATAACGCAAACTTCAGCAAGGTCTGCTGGGGTTTATTGAAGCTGTGACAGTTCTGTCATAAGTTGATCTCGATTACCCGGTACCATCGTCACTCTAACCACTTCACCTGCACCATCAAACAACACCATCACGCCATCAAAAGCATCATGTCGACGCACGAACATATCTCCTTCAGGTGTTCCTATATGGGCGACACGAAAATGCATCGAGGATTCAAGCTCCCCTCTAACATTATTCAGTCGTTCCATCGCATCCATTCCAGCGGGTGCATAACTCTCATACACTAACACCACGGTCGGTTTACCTTCTCCGATAACAGACAGGTCTTTAGACATAGGTAAAACACCAAGATAAGTCCACATCACCCACCCAATTAAAACAATCGACGTGAGTATGATAGAAATTTTAGCTATTTTTGGCATGATTGATCCTAAACATGATCCAAGTTAAGTGAAATAGAAAATCCTTGTTATGATTGGTAAATTGCATCTAAGTTCAATAGCAATACGTTTATGACAAGAGAATAGACACTGCTTCATTTAGCCGCTTGATGCGCGCCTCATCACCACCTCGATCAGGGTGATGTTTCATCGCCAAACGCCGCCAGGCTTTTTTAATCACCACATCCGAAGGGTCTCCTTCCAGCTCGAGCACTTCAAGCGCTTGTGATCGCTGATCACAAGATCCTTGATGGGGAGTTATACTGGTATACTTTTGCCAAAACTGGTTCAACATAGCGTCCAACTCTGCTTGATCCGTTTCTTCTAAATGGCTCCAATCAAGATAGTAGCGCTTTAATGGATCATCCAAGGTCAAAGCAGGTTGTGTGTCAGCATAGGGTATCAGTTGAATGTTGAGAGCATGAATGGATAAGGAAGCCAGTTGTTGCCTATGAAGCTCATCCTGAAGACGATACAAGCGGTGAAAAATCAAAAAATGAACCCTGAAAAGCTTCATCATATCTTGAAACGCATCAGTGTCTATTTGAATATATCCCTGCTCTTTTAGCCAATTTAGCAACTGATATTCACTCAACCCCTCTGGATGTTGTTTAAGCAGAGAAATAAGCACTTCTGACGAGAGCCAGTTGTCAACCTGGCTCATGTCTAAGAGTTCGCCTTAGGCATTGGGTAGATCCAACTTTTCAGCTGAAACTAATAAGCCATTGTTATCAGCATAGACATACTCTCCGGGCGTAAAGGTGACACCACCGAAAGTGACGGGAACATTCAGATCACCCAAACCACGCTTATCGGTTTTCATAGGATGGGTACCTAAGGCTTGAACACCCAGATCCAGCTGGCCTATCGCATTAACATCGCGGATACATCCGTAAATGATGATGCCTTCCCAACCGTTTTTTTCTGCTTTTTCAGCTAACATATCACCGAGCATAGCTCTGCGCATGGATCCACCACCATCGACAACCAGTACTTTACCTTCACCTGGCTGTGCTACCTGCTCTCGCACCAAGGAGTTATCTTCAAACGCTTTGATGGTAACAATCTCGCCACCAAAAGCTTCACGACCACCTAGGTTTGCAAACATGGGCTCAACAACGCGTACCAGATCAGGAAACTGATCGCATAATTCCGGCAATAAATCTTCCATGGTTTTCCTCTAAATTCATGTTAATAAATGTTAAGCAGTCTGTACTATCAATCCACAAAATGCATTACAACTTTTGCACTACAGCGAGTAGAGCTTGAACAGGATGCAACAACTGCTGATTATCCAGTCGCTTTACCTGCGAGCGACATGAATAACCAGTAGCCAAGAGTTGACCACGATGCTCAGGGCTATTCACCAGTTCACTCCAACTTAACGCATAAATTTCTTTAGACAATTTGTAATTTTGGGTTTCATGACCAAAGGTGCCTGACATGCCACAGCAACCTGTTGCTAACACCTCAAGCTTTTGTCCAAGTGCGGTAAAAACCTCCTGCCATTGACGAACTGAAGGAGCCGCATTGGTTTTTTCAGTACAGTGTGCCATTAATTTAAAGGTGTGTTGGGTTGCTTCACCTTTGACAGGAAAGACCTTTAAAGCATCAGCCAACCACTCTTGAAGCAGGTGTACCACTGGAAGTTCTTCTTCTAACTCTTTGTATTCAGATCGGTATGTCAGCGTCATTGATGGATCAATACCGACCAGAGGAATGCCGGAAGACTCCAAGCGTTTAAGCATTTTGATGTTTTTATCAGCCGTTTTATTAAAGGCTTTCATAAAACCGTGAACATGCAAGGGTTTTCCATTAGGCATAAAAGGCGCAACCAGCACATTGAAGCCTAAGTGGCTTAAAAGATCGACCAGGTCTAATACCAACTGTGTTTCAAAGTAACTAGTAAAAGCATCTTGAACAATAATCACACTGCGCTGACGTTGTGAATCTGTTAAGCGCTGAACAGAATCAGCCGTTGCGAAATCTATTGAGCGATCCAGCAAGCCTTGACGCAAACTATGCTTGCAGATGACTGGGCTATCGACCATACCCGCAAAGCGCTT
>SLCQ01000177.1 GCA_007125745.1 Nitrincola sp. | reverse complement strand
TTGGAACAGACTAACCGTCAACTCATGGCGATGTCTCGAGATAGCCAGGTGCTGGCGAGAGAGCTGGCGCCGCTGATCAGAGAAACACGTTCCTTAAGTGAAACGTTACAGCGTCAAGGTGATATCTTGATAAAAGGCCCAGGTACCTTGCCTGCTGGCCCTGGAGAGTAAGAGATGAGCATAAAAATTGTAAAGCTATGTGTTGGGCTAGTCGTCGGGCTTGGACTCGCTGGCTGTAATCTACTACCCCAAGCAGGCCCCGCACCAAACCAGTTACAGTTGATCTCAACGATTACAGAAGATAGCTTAAATGAAACGGTTTGGACTGCAGAGCGGGGTACCCTGATTGTTGAGACTCCCTTGGCTACAACTGCTTTAAATAGTCGTGCACTTTGGTATCAAACAGGTGCGCATCAGCTGACCCCTTTTAGAGATCATATTTGGACAGAGCCATTACCTTTGCAGATGGAGAGACTGGCGACAGAGTATTTAGGTACACATTTGCAGGGTGTTAATGTATTAATGGATCAACCGGGCATACTGTCTGACTATCGTTTACGAATTCATCTGCATCAGTGGCACTTAGATCAAACCTCCCAGCGATTATTGGTGGGTATCAGTGCCGATTTGATTAAGGCTAATGGCCAACCCATTGTTTCATGGCAGTGGCAACAATCAGAAGCGTTGCCAGAGGTGACTGCACAGGGTTTAGCATCTGCCAGTCAGTCTTATCTCAACAAATGGCTGGTTGATTTAAGTGAACGATTACTACATTATCTTTAGCTTATAAGAAATATTGATCGCTCACGGATTATTGAGGAGAGTTCTATGCCACAACAACTACCTGCCATGCGTAAACTGACTGATCGCTTAAGCGCCTGTGCTCAATTATCGAAGGATGATATAAAAGCCTTGGCTGATGAAGGTGTTAAAACACTTATTTGCAACCGCCCAGATTTTGAAGAACCCGAACAGCCCTCTTCCACTAGCTTGCAAGCTTACGCAGAAAGCTTGGGGTTAACCTGGTATTACCAGCCTGTCATTTCTGGGCAGGTAGAGGATGCACAGGGCGATGAATTTGGTGAGATACTGAATAAAGCGGACACCCCAGTCGTGGCTTTTTGTCGCTCTGGAGCACGTTGTGGAATGCTTTGGGCTTTAAGTCAGCGGCACCAACAAGCGCCAGAGTCATTAGTGGATCAACTTAAATCAGCTGGCTATGATATGCCGGATTTCTTTACCCGGTTAATGAAATAGTCAATTTCAGTGTCTTCTATAGAACAGCTTCAACGACCTCGCTTGCGCCCAGACTTTGGTGTGTTGGTCGCAGGTCATCGAATGCAACGCTTACACCGACACTGGTTAAAAGACTCTCAAGTACGTGAAAATGACTTGAGAGTCATACTCAAGCAACTCCTAGTCGATGTTAAAACGGCGGCAGATGATGCTTTTTCGCAAGCTCATGATATTTACGCTACAGAACCTAGTCGGCTTAAGCTGGTGACGGGGGAAGCCACAGGTATTGACCAAATGGCCGCAGAGCTTGCACACGAAAGTGGCTATGAACTCTCGACATTGGTCGCTCAAGAAGTGCGTCAAACAGAGGCCGCTGACGAAAGCGACGGCCATCCACGACCACAAGAAGCTGATCATAAAGTGGTATTGGGTATGTCAGCCAGTATTACGAATCAGCCTTTGACCCAAGATGATTATTCTTTACGCGATGACATTGCGCTGAGCTTCTCTGATTTGTTAATCGCAGTTTGGGACACCCAGGAACCCGTTATCATCACCAGCGGAACGGCACGTATCATTTCGACTGCGCTCATGCGGCGCAAACCTATTTTGCTGGTTAAGCTGGATCCAGCCAAGGATCAGCCTCAGTTGCTGATTAATCGCCCATCGGGGTTGACTGATGCTCGACTGTTGGAGCTGGAAACCTTAAGTCGGGATACAGAGTCAATTCTTGCGTATTTCACTGAAGTTACGTCTACTCAGCAACGTCAACTGATACTACAAGAGTGGATGTCTCTTTTACTGCTACCTTTTTTACCAGCAACACAAGACGGCTCTATAGAAAATCAGACCCTGAGGAGTATCTCTTCACAAGCGTCCCTGTTTGGCTTAGTTATATTGTGGATTCAATACTGCCTTCAACCATCAGTCAAGGAGCGGCCTCCTAATCTGTTTCAGTGGTTGTCTGGCGCTAAGTTGTGGTTGAAAGTGATGCTTAATCCTCCGAACCCTTCGCAAGCTCGCCGTTTGCTGGAGTTGTTGACTCGAGGGCAGGACGCTCTTAGTGTAAAAGAGAGATTAATCGGACGCCTGCATCTGTTTTGTTCTTCCATTGCACGCTTAAATTATGAAGACTTTAAAGCTTCGTTGCGATTGCCTGGACAGACTAAGGGGTATCAACAGGTATTGCCCGCTGACGAGGAAAAGCACCCTATAGATGAGCCTGATCTTGAACAGATCTTTAACTGGGCAGAGACACAAGCGAGTTGCTTTGGTCGTCGGCAACGTGATGGGATCTGGATGATCTATTATGCCGCTGCCTTTGCCGTTTTTTGTGCTGTTGCAGGAGCACTGAAAATTTGGCCGGCTAATATGCCTGGCTTATTGATGATTTGGGCGGTGATGGAGTTTATTTTACTCAGGTTTATTGTCAGTCACGTATTGCAAGCAAGGTTTCGTGATTGGCATGGTCACTGGATGAGCTATCGCTATCTGGCGGAGCAGTTGCGCTATTTGCGCATAGGCTTTCCCTTGCTGGTGCTTCCTCGGGCGTTTAATCGGCCTTTTTGGGGGCCTAAATCTAACGCAAGAGGCGGTGAACTTATTAGTGCAGAGCACTGGTTATTGCACCGTGTATTGATCAGTTCAGGTCTACCGGTGAGTCGATCTAACCCTAAGCGCTACTGTTTAACTGAGCATAATATGGGGATGGCAGACTATTTACGACAAGTACTCGATGAGCACAGGCGATATTTTACCCGCAGTCATCAAAATTTACACAGAGATCATGTCTATCTTCACCGCTTGTCATTTAGTCTGTTTTTTATCACCTTTATAGCGGTGACATTACACTTTTTTGTGAACATATCCTGGATACTTATTTTTACAGCATTCTTGCCTGCTTGGGGTGCTGCGATCCACGGTATTTTGAATCACAATGAGGTAGTGCGTATGTCATCCTTAGCGGGTCAAGTATCAGGTGAACTAACTATTTTAAATGAAGCCTGTAACGAATTTCAGAGAACTCTAGTTAAAAAACAAAACACTGGTTCACATAATAGTTGGCGCCACACACGAGAGTTGCGTGATCTCTATGCAACGTTGACGCGGATCTTATCGGATGAGAACCAGCATTGGCGCTCACTCAATAGACATAATCAAACAGACTTGCCTGCGTAGCCGGCTATACGTCGGCTTCCTATTGACTCTTTATTGAACCGTTCCTGGTGGAATGTCGGTCAAGACCTTTCTTCCTCGGTGACTATACTGACTTAGCATGATGCCAGCAAAGACCACTAAAATAGCAATGCCCTGTTGCAGGTTAAGCACTTCGTTTAAAAACACATAAGCAAATAGTAAAGCGAAAACTGGGATCAGGTTGGTATACCCAGCCACTTTACTTGCATGGGCTTTACTTAACGCATAGTTGTATAGGCCATAAGCACCTAAGGTTGAGAAAACTCCCAAGTAAATAATATAGATGAATACCTCGAGCTCAATGGAATCTGGAATAGGGCTGGAGAGTGCTAAAGGTAAGAAAAAGAAGGTGCCTATTAGGGTTTGTAAGGCGGTTAAAAATAAGGGGCTATAGCGATCGCTTAAACGCTTTACAACGAGGGTATAACCCACTGCACACACCATCGCCATCATTTCTAAGCTATTACCCAGTAGAGGGTTGGGTGCATGGCTGGTGACATCACTTCCCCATGACATCCAGATTACGCCAATCACGGCAATGATAAAGCCACTCCATTGATATTTTGAAATGCGTTCTTTTAAAAATAGCCATGCACCTATGGCAACCATTAACGGTAAGATACTGGCGATCATGCCTGCTTGGCCTGCAGTCGTATATTTCAGAGCAAGGCTTTCAAATATAAAATACAAACATGGCTCAAACAGCGCCATAGCCAGCAACCACTTCCAATCACCTTTCTGGTAATTAAACCCTCGTTTCCATAGGGGGAGTATGGCGATAAAGACCATACTGCCAATCAACATTCGTAAAAAAATCACCTGCATAGGGTGCATGGCGTCAACGGCGATTTTTAATGCAATAAAGGAGCTTCCCCAAATTGCCATGGCGCATAGCAAGGCCAGACGTGCACGCCAGTCGATCGATGATGAAAGCATAAGAGGTTAAAAAAGCTCTAATATATGTTTATCGGATAAAGGAGTTACGTCGACAGCAACAGAAAGCGAGTCTTTACCACCGCCATTCATCACGCCTTTTAGTGGGGTAACATCAGCAAAGTCACGCCCCCAGCCTAGGGTTAAATAACGCTCATCCGGCAAAGTACCATTTGTAGGGTCTATTTCCAGCCAACCCCAGTCTGGAATTGCCACGGCTAACCATGCATGAGTTGCATCTGCACCTTGTAGTTTAGGCTGTCCTGGAGGTGGGAGTGTCTCCATATAGCCACTGACATAGCGGGCTGGAAGACCGATTGAGCGAAGGCAACCAATGGCTAAATGCGCAAAGTCTTGGCACACTCCTCGCCGACTATTGAGAACATCCAGTACAGGTGTGGCAATGGTTGTGTGTTCAGGGTCATAAGTAAAATCGGTAAAGATCTGCTGATTAAGGGTTTGGATTGCTTCGACAATGGGTCGATTTTTTTGAAATGCTTGGCTGGCATATTCCATTAATGAAGGGTGGCTTTGAACAAAGTCAGAGTCCAGCATCATTAAGCGTGCATCCTCTAAAAGAGGATTGAAACTACGCTGTGATTTCATCCGTTCAACAGCATCATTCCAGCTGATATTGATACCCTGAGGTGGCATTTGTCGTGTCAAGGTTGTGATTTCAGAATCTAAGGTTACTTCAAGACAGCTATGTAACTCTTGAATGGTGAAGTAGCTGACTCTATTTCCGAAAAAATCTAGGCGTTCTCGTAAACGAACCGGTTGCGGGTTAATCGTCAGCTGAGCACTGCTCACTTGTTGCCAAGGTAGACTGCGAGGTAGTAGTCGTGCCTCGTTATGGCTGAGCGTTACATCACTGCTGTAGTCATAGCGAGTAGTATGTTTAAGGTGATATTTCATAGTGTTATGGTCATTATGATGATTGCATAGTCACCAGTTGAACAGGGGCTTCAACATGACTAAAGTGACTATGTGATATGGCATTGGTCAACTCAGATAAGGGCTCTATCAGCTGATCAAGAAGCGTTGATAGCACCACTTGTGATGCTTTACTCGACTCTATCTGGCTTAATCGATCGATATCCACAAGGTGCAACGCACTGGTTGCCTGAATCACCAGTCTAGACTCTAGGTTACGATAAGGCGAGTGGTTTGGTTGTGGCAAGCGCCGGATCTGTCTTTCCAATCGTTTTAACATATAGCCAATAGAGCGGGGGTTGGTCTCATCGAACAATAATAAGTCAAGAATAGCGCTGGGGTGTAGCTGTGAACGATAACGTCGACGATAGACGGTAAAGTTGTCGGTGGTCGCTAAGACGACCTCACAAAGCGCAATGCCAGGTTGTCGAGCACTTAATAGCGCAAGCTTTAACAACTCCAGTGTATATAAAACACGCTCAATAAAGCGGCCAATATCTAAAAAGCGCCAGCCATAGTGGTGTGGCATGGTTTCGTTACATAGGCCAAAGAAGGCTGCCAGATCGGTGACGACACCTTCAAGTTGGCGTTGTCCAACGATGATGCCTTGTGTTCTGGGCATGTCGTTAAAGCGCTGGCGCAAATTGTTGACGGTACGCCATGCATCATCACCTAGATGATCACGAACCGAGCGGCAGTTTCTGATAAAGTGATTAAATAACCACGGCATGCCGTCAGGGTGATTTTCTTCAAAGAGTTCCAGTAGACTATTGCGATAACTGCGATAGAGTTGCTGATGACGTTGGGGGTCTTCAATATTGGATAGACGCTCTTCTTCCATTGCTAATTCAGGTAGTTGAATTTCAAGCGCTGTAAAGAGATCGGGTAGAAGTCCACTCTCTTCTGCAGACTGATCTTCCTGTAAGAAGCGCCCTAACGTTTCTCGAAGTAATCGAGAGCGTACATCTAAACGTTCACCATATCGACCCATCCAGAATAAACTGTCTGCGACTCGGCAAGCGAGATCTGTACCGTCTCGCGTGACAACAATTGGACCACTGGCTTGGCTCAGCATGCTGATATGAGGCTGGGGTACAGGTGCCATCACCCAGATATCTTTAACGGTTCTGCTTTCCATTAACAGGGTGCCAGGCTCGCCAACCCAGGCTAGCCCCCCAGGCATGATACGGTATCGGCGATCTGCAGGGGTGATAAACAGGTGATCAGGTTCAATCAAGCTAAAAAATCGTAAATTGACGTTATTGGCTTCGAAAATATCTTTGCGTCTATTATAGATCGGTGATGTAGCACCGCTTAACTTGGCTTGAGCAACAAAGCGCCAAGGTGTGGATTGTAATTTATCGAGTAGTTGGAGCCTCTCGCCATCGTTTAATACCTCGGGCTTTATCACTTTGGCTGGTTCGGTAATATCTCGAACCAGCCAGGTATTGGGTGACATGAGTATTTGCGAGAGATGTTCACTATCACCGCCCCATAGCGTTTTGCGATGCTTAATTAAAAGCGACTCGCCGAGCAAGGTTTGACATATCTCATCTAAAAATGCCGCTAAAGCTGGGTTTTCTAGGATGCCAGTGCCCAGAGCATTAGCGATTTCGACTTCACCATCTCGTGCCGCTTGCATTAAACCTGGAACACCGAGTAATGAGTCTCCACGAAGCTCTAATGGATCACACCAAGGATCATTGATGTGCCTGACAATCACGTCTACTTGCCTGAGTCCACCTAGTGTTCGCATAGACACTTGGCCATCACGTACGACCAAGTCTGCTCCTTCAACTAGTGAAAAATTCATATAATTGGCAAGCCATGCGTGCTCAAAATAACCTGGGCTACCTGACCCGGGTGATAACAATACGATATTAGGTTGCTCTCGTTGGCTGGTACATAAAGATGCTAGCGCTCTGTGTTGTGCTTGTAAGAACCCTGCTAAACGTTTTAGAGGCGCTTCACGGTATTGATTTGGAAAAGCTCTAGCGAGCGTGATTCGGTTTTCAAGTGCATAGCCAGCTCCTGAGGGCGACTGTGTCCAGTCACAAAGTACCTCCCACTCTCCCATCGCGTTGCGTATGACATCGGTCCCATGAAAAATCAACATGGGCCTTCTTAAGGGTTGATCACTGACTGCCGGGAGAAGATAGCCGGGAAAACTATGAATCAACTCTGCCGGAAGCAATCCCTGAGTTATCAATGATCTTGGACCATGCAAATCTTCAACAATCGCTTCCAGTAATCGAGAGCGTTGCATTAGTCCACCTTCAAGAAACTCCCAGTCCTGAGTACTGATAACGTAGGGTAAGCTGTCCAACTGCCATGACCTTAGCTGGCCAGGGTCGTCTTCATAGGTATTGAAGGTGACACCATTTTCATGGAGCAGGTTTTGTGCTTCCTCGCAACGGTTTAGTAAAGCTTCTCGGTCTAGTTTCGCTAGCTCTTCAAGTACAGGCTGCCACTGAGAGCGAATCTTTCCAGAGGTGCTTAACAACTCGTCAAATCCATTCGAGGGGTCAGCAAATGCCTGTCTGCTGGTCACATAGGCCAGCAGTCGTTGCTGCATTTCACTGCTAAGCAGGCTAAAGTCTGTCATTTTATCCTTGTTCAATGATCAAAACGCCATATCATATCTCAGACTCGCCAGGATTGCTGTGGTTAAATCGTAAGTCCAGCGTATGAGGGTACTCGCCCGGAATGTCCTCTGGTGGTATGTATTGTTTTCCTTGTGTATGACCATGAGCCCAGAAGCGCGATAAACGCCTGGCTTCAGCTTCATTGGCATTGACTGGGAAGGTTTCGTAATTCCGTCCTGCTGGATGAGAAACATGATAAGTACACCCCCCTAATGAACGTTGATTCCAAGTATCAACCAGGTCAAACGTTAAGGGTGCATGAACCGGTATCAGTGGGTGAAGTGCCGATGGTGGTTGCCAAGCACGATAGCGAATACCGGCGACCGCTTCAGAGTTGACGCCTGTCGGCTGTAAAGGTACTCGCCTGCCATTACAGGTTAAAACATGGCGCTCAGGGTTGTAGCCAAAGAGTTTCACCTGAAGGCGCTCAACAGAAGAATCTACGTATCGTGCCGTTCCTCCGCCACTCACTTCCTCACCTAACACATGCCAGGGCTCAATGGCCTGGCGTAATTCAATGCGAACCTGATCATAGATCACCTCGCCATATTGTGGGAAGCGGAACTCGAGAAAAGGTTCAAACCACTCAGGGTTAAAGTCAAAACCAAAACTACGAAGATCATCAAGTATATCCAGCAGGTCCTTCCACAAATAATGCGGTAGCATCCAGCGGTCATGCAGTTGTGTACCCCAACGTACCAGTTTCTTGCGATAGGGTGATCGGGTAAAGCGCGCAACAAGGGCGCGAATCAACAGCTGTTGCATCAAGCTCATTCGAGCATGTGGAGGCATCTCAAAGCCTCGTAACTCAAGTAGCCCGAGTCGTCCTGTGGCTGAGTCAGGTGAGAAAAGTTTATCGATACAAAACTCAGCGCGGTGTGTGTTCCCAGTAATATCGGTCAACAGGTTTCTTAATAAACGATCGACCATCCAGGGTTGCGGTACTTCGCCTAAAGGCATTTGTTGAATCGCAATTTCCAACTCATACAAGGCTTCATGGCGGGCTTCATCAATTCGAGGTGCTTGACTGGTAGGCCCTAGAAACATGCCAGCGAATAAAAAAGACAAGCTAGGGTGATGTTGCCAGTAAGTAATCATGCTGGTTAATAAGCTGGGGCGACGTAAAAAAGGTGAATCAGCAGGCGTAGCACCACCCAATGTCACATGATTACCACCGCCTGTACCTGTATGACGACCATCAAGCATAAACTTTTCTGTCCCTAAACGAGACAGTCGTGCTTCTTCATACAGTCGTGTCGTCGTGTTGACCAAGTCTTGCCAGCTTTTTGATGGCATGATGTTCACTTCAATCACCCCGGGATCGGGCGTGATCATAAATTTTTCAATTCGAGTATCCGAGGGCGGTGGATAGCCTTCTAAACAGACCGGCATCTGTAGCGCCTTAGCCGTGTTTTCAATATGCACTAACAGCTCTAAATAGTGTTCAAGCTCTGCTAGCGGGGGGAGGAAGACAAAGAGTTTTCCTTCACGCGGCTCAACACATAATGCTGTATGTAGGACGCTATCGCTTGAATCATCGAGTTGTTGTTTCTGAAGATTCTGATGCTTGTCATCACTCATGGCGGTCGTGTTGAACGATTGCTGTAAGGCGCTGTAGCGGCTGGCAATTTCCCCATGCATATCGGGAAGCGGTGGTTTCAGTTCAAACAGAGATGCGGGTTGAGGAAGCTCCTCTCTTCCTGCAAGAGGCAGTTCATTTAATGGCAATCGATATCCCATGGGTGAGTCACCGGGAATCAGATAGAGTCGGCGGCGACGCACCTGCCAGTGACCTGATCGCCAGTGCTTTGATTTCAAATCTCGACTCAGTGGTAGTGTAAAGCCTGTGATTTCATCGAGGCCCCGCTCTAGAAGCTGTGCCAAACGACGACGGTTTTCATCTGATTTGAGATCTTCTTTGCTTAGGTCTATATCAACGGGTTGCTTTCGTTCAAGCCATAAATAGTAATAGGCATCTTCATAGCAAGGAATAATATGTTTGTCGTGTATACGCAGACGCTGAACCAGGTGCTTGGTAAAGATGCGGGCATCATTTTGGTTGAAGCCATAGTCCTTGTACATGTCTGCCAGCCATTCACTCTCTTGCCACATGGGCTTGTTATCTTTCCGCCAATAGCAAGCGAGCGCCCAACGTGGCAAGGATTCACCTGGGTACCACTTACCCTGTTGATAGTGAATCAAGCTGTTGGGTGCAAAATGTGGGCGTAAACGTCGCATCAAAACTTCTGCTAAACGGCGTTTGTTGGGGCCTTGAGCGGCGATAGTCCATTCTGCCGCGTCCATATCATCAATGGACACAAAGGTGGGCTCACCGCCCATGGTGAGTCGTAGATCTTCAGCATCAAGCACCTGATCAACCTGTTCGCCAAGTTGATTGATCGCTTCCCAAGCCTCTTCTGTATAGGGTTTCGTAACCCGTGGATCTTCATGTACACGAGCGACCGACATACTGAAGTCAAAGCTGACCTCACATGGTTCCGTTGCTCCGGTAATGGGTGCCGCGCTGGATGGGTCAGGGGTTGCCGCAAGCGGTATATGGCCTTCTCCGGCAAACAAGCCTGATGTTGGATCTAGGCCAACCCAACCAGCCCCTGGAATAAACACTTCTGTCCAGGCATGCAAGTCGGTAAAGTCGGTTTCAGTCCCTGATGGGCCATCTAGGGCTTTAACGTCGGCGGTTAACTGAATTAAATATCCGGATACAAAACGGGCCGCGAGTCCCAGATGGCGTAATACTTGAACCATTAGCCAAGCAGAATCTCGACATGAACCTAACTGTTTAGTGAGTGTTTCTTCGGCCGTTTGGACACCAGGTTCCATGCGGATGGTGTATTCAATATCCTCTTCAAGACGCTGGTTGATTGCAACCAGAAAATCAACAATCGGCGTAGGTTTTTGTGTAACGCCTTTAAGCCATTTGGTGAGTAAAGGGCCATTTTCGGTAATTTCGAGATAGGGTGCGAGTTCTTTCTTCAGCCCATCTGTGTAGCTAAAAGGAAACTTTTCAGCATAGTCTTCAACAAAGAAGTCAAAAGGGTTGATAACTGTCATTGGAGCAAGCAGTTCTACACTCACCTCTAAATGATCGATCTTTTCCGGAAACACCAGCCTGGCCAAGTGGTTTCCAAAAGGATCCTGTTGCCAATTGATAAAGTATTCACCCCCTGACACCTTGAGTGAGTATGCATCAATGGGCGTTCGACAATGTGGAGCGGGTCTTAAGCGAATTAAGTGAGGTGATACGCCAACCGGCTTGTCAAAGTCGTAGCGAGTGGTGTGCTTCAGTGCAACGCGAATCGTCATGATCAGTTACCTTGCTGAACAAGTGGCTAATAATTACCTATGATGGTTCATCAGCAACAGATATGCCACTTGTTATTAAATAAACCTATAAAAGTCTTCATCATCCTATTTGAAGGCTTTATAGAAGCAAACTAAAGTAAATTAAGTGACGGGTTCACGCACAATATTAAAGCGGTTTTTGCACAAGGTTGGTGCGCGTGTGCTTTAAGGGTGCGTATTTATTGAACGCAATTTCCTGTCTGATCAAGGTCGTGAGTTTTGGTATAGCATTTGCAGTAAAAATACTATCGTAATGATGATAATGATGGATACACGCTATGATAAAAGTAAATTGGCAAGACTATGCGTGCAAGGGATTTTATGACGAGCTGATTGCATCACCTGGAACCCCTCGCCCAGAAGCACAAATGCTATGTGATTATTTCCAAGATTTAGAAGCTTCGGAACTGATCGAGCATAAGCATGCAGTTGACGTTGCGATACAAACAATGGGTATTACATTTACGGTCTATTCGGAAGGTAATATGATTGACCGGGCATGGCCATTTGATCCGGTACCAAGAATTATTCCGCGCCCGGAATGGGAAAGAACAGCGGCTGGACTGCGTCAGCGGGTCCAAGCACTGAATATGTTTATCGATGACTTATATCATGATCAACGTATCATCAAAGATGGTGTTTTTCCGGCAGAAGTCTTAGCTCAGTCGGTTAATTTTCGACCACAGTGTGTCGGTATAACGCCGCCGCATCGCATCTGGGCTCACATTTGCGGCTCCGATCTTGTCAGAGATAGTGATGGAACCCTCTATGTTCTGGAAGACAATCTTAGAGTACCTTCGGGTGTATCCTACATGCTGGAAAATCGTAACGTAACCAAGCGTGTACTTCCCGATATGTTTGCGACTGGGCAAATTCAACCAGTCGATGACTATACCGATCAACTTTTCGATATGCTGGCCAGTATGTCACCACGTCCCGGTGATGAACCGCAAATTGTGGTGCTTACGCCGGGTATCTACAACTCAGCTTATTACGAGCACTCTTATTTGGCTCAGCAAATGGGTGTTGAGCTTGTTGAGGGCACGGACTTAATTGTCGGTGATGATGACTGCGTGTATATGAAAACCGTAGATGGCCTTCAGCGCGTGGATGTTATCTACCGACGCATTGATGATATGTTTCTTGATCCAGAAGCATTTAATCCAGACTCGATGTTAGGTGTTCCAGGGTTAATGCGGTCTTGGAGAGCAGGTAAGGTGGCTCTGGCTAATGCTCCTGGTGCGGGCGTTGCAGATGATAAGGTGGTCTACGCTTTTGTACCTAAAATTATTCGTTACTATTTGGACCAAGAACCCTTAATTCCCAATGTGCCCAGTTACCTGTGTATGTTTGATGAAGATAAGGAATATGTACTGGCTAACTTGGAGTCCTTGGTGGTGAAGCCTGCCAATGAGTCGGGTGGGTATGGCATGTTGATTGGGCCGCATTCTACTAAACGGGAGCGTAAAGCGTTTGCCGAGTTGATCCGAAACAATCCTAGAAATTATATGGCGCAACCCACTTTAAACCTGTCAACAGCGCCCACCTTGTGTGGTCATGCGATGGAACCCAGGCATGTTGACCTGCGTCCGTTTATTTTATCCAGTGGCCATGATACCTATGTGACAACGGGTGGGTTAACACGTGTTGCGATGACAAAAGGTTCGTTAGTTGTCAATTCTTCCCAGGGTGGTGGCAGTAAAGACACCTGGATTGTCGATGTGAATGAGGGTTAAACAATGCTGTCAAGAGTTGCTGAAAGTGTTTACTGGTTAGCCCGCTATTTAGAGCGTGCTGAAGATACGGCTCGACTGATTAGTGTCAATAGCCACTTATTACTCGATTTTCCAAAAGCTACCCGCCTAGGTTGGTCTACATTAGTGTCGATTTCGGGCAGTGATGAGTTGTTCGATAAATATTATGAACAACGTGATGAAGTGAGTGTGCTTAACTTTCTTTGCGGTGATCGACGTTATCAAGGGTCCATCATCTCATCCTTGGCCGCGGCAAGGGAAAACCTAAGAACGACTCGAGATGTTATGCCTCAGCGTATCTGGGAAGAGGTCAACCAGGTTTATCTAGCTGTGTCACAGCAAGCTGAATCCGGCATCAATTCTCGCAATCGGGATGTCTTTTTAAACCGTGTAATCCGTAGCTGTGAAGCGGTTAATGGGATGATTGCGGGTACGCTCAGTTACACCCAAACCCGTACGTTTCTCATGCTGGGTCGCCAAATTGAACGAGCCGATATGACCACGCGGATTATTGATGTTCGCTCAGCTAATTTATTGCCTCGGAACTCTGATGACTTCACCCCCTTCGAAACCTTACAGTGGGTTAGCGTACTGAAGTCATTGACCGGTTTTCAGATGTATCGTCAACATGTTCGCTTACGTGTTCGAGGACCTGATGTGCTTAGATTTTTATTACAAGATCGTCAGTTTCCGCGCGCGGTTGCCTGCTGTATTACACGCATCAGCCGAGAGCTAGATACCTTACCGGGTGGTAGTAAAGCCCAAGCGGCGGCTGATCATTGTATTCAGCATCTAACAGAGGCCGATGTATCACTATTAGCCTCTGAGCCAGATAAACTTCATCAATATATTGATGATATACAGGTAGATATCAGCCAATTGCATGATCAAATTGCTGACACCTGGTTCAGGCTTATAGAGGAAAGCCGCGTCTTGGCTGAGTTGTCGCAAAGTCAAGGCTAGGGTAATACTAGACATTATAAGAGATCATGCTTGGCTCCCTCGACAAATCAGCGTCATACAATGACAATAGGCGTTTTGAACAAAACCCTATGAGAGTGTGTAGATGGCAAGGCAAGATGATTTAAAGAGGATTAAGCAAGCGGCACTGCTGTATCTGTTTCTGGTACTAGGCATGCTGTGGGCACCACTGGCTGTCTATTTGGATGTCGTGGTGATTCGCCACGGTATGCCAGAAACAGGCGTGACAGAAATCAGCCAAGAGTTGATACTTCTGTGTTCGACAATCGTGATGTATGTGATGGCGTTTAAGCTCAATGATCAACGCGGCTTCCTGTTTTTAGTAGCGGGATTGTTGGCATGTATGTTCTTAAGGGAGCTTGATTACTTGTTCGATCATATACAGCATGGCTTCTGGAAGTATCCAGTCACAGTGATGATCCTAGTCAGCTTTACGCTTGCCGCTATATTCCGTAAAACTGTGGTGCCAGCCATGGCTGATGCCACTCGATCTTACCCCTTTGCTTATATTTTGGCGGGTCTGGCGATCGTACTCTTTTTTAGTCGTATTTTTGGAACCGGTTCATTGTGGAGTGCCATATTAGACAGTGGTGCGGGTGTTCAAGCCCCGGCTTTGGTGAAAAACTCCGTACAAGAAGGACTTGAGCTATTAGGCTATGTGGTAATTTTCTATGGTTCTGTACTCTTTGCCCGCCTGCACTGGCAGGCGGACAACAGAGATGTTGATTAAGATCGGTTAACAAAGGTTCTACCGGCCGTGAAGGCTCCGATCAATAGAATCGAGCCAACGGCCGGGATAACGTAGCCATCAATCTGTGGAATGGTTCGTAAGAACACAAACGCAACCGCTGTCGGTGCGACGAAACGAACAAGGAACTGCCATACTTGGAACCATGTATCGTTTGTTGCCATCTCTTTAAGCACTTCGTCTCGAGTCAACGCCCATCCTGCAAAAAGAGCGATCAACAGGCCGCCCAATGGCATCAGAATGTTGGTAATGAATTCTAATACATCAAAAGGTGTGCGATTAAACCATCTATGTGTGAGGGTCCCTTCTGACCAGAGGTTAAAGCTAAATACCGTCATTAAGCCCAGCAACCAGCAAAATGTCACCATTAATCCGACAGCTTTGGGGCGTGACAAGCCAAAACGTTCTACTAGATAGGCGGCGACAGGTTCAATCAACGAAATAGATGATGTGACTGCGGCACCGATCACTAAAACGAAGAAAACGCCACCGATTAACCAACCCGCTGGAAGCTCCGCAAAGGCGATAGGTAAGGTAACGAACATCAAGCCAGGCCCTTGTCCTGCTTCTAAACCACTGCCAAAGACGAGCGAGAAGATGGCGATGCCGGCTAAAAGAGCGATGGCCGTATCCACAAAAGCGATAGAGACAGCGGTCCGGGTTAAAGAAGCTTCGCTGGACATGTATGCGCCATAGGCCATGATTGCGCCCATGCCAAGGCTTAGCGTAAAGAAGGACTGCCCCATGGCTTGAAGCCAGCCTTCAAGGCTTAAATCTGCAAGGTTAAAGGTGAAGAGAAAGCTTATAGCAGAGCCCACGTCACCGGCGATAACGCCATAGCCCAGCACGATCATTAAAATAAAAAACAGCGCAGGCATTAGAAAGCGCAGGCCGTTTTCAATACCTTTATGAATACCCATGCCGACGATAAGCCCGGACACTAAAATAAACAGTGTGTGGTAGGTAAGTAGCAGGCCAGGTGATGCTAATAATGCGCCGAATGAGTCTCCGATCTGCTCTGCATCAGCGCCCACCAGTGAGCCTGAAAACATCAGGCCAGTATAGTGGATGGCCCAGCCAGCAATAACTGAGTAAAAACTTAGTATAATGAACGCGGCTAAGGCACCCATCCATCCAATCGCCTGCCATTGACGACTCGTATTATGTGATTTAGTGAGATACTGCATACCCATAATCGGGCTTTTACGACTTGAACGACCGAGTAAGGTTTCAGCGATAAGAATGGGTATCCCGACAATGGCGATGGTTAGGGCATACACAAGAATAAATGCTCCACCACCGTTTTCGCCGGTTAGATAGGGAAAGCGCCATAGGTTACCTAAGCCTACGGCAGACCCGACTGCCGCAAGTAAAAAGGTGCCTTTATGGGTCCAAATTTTGGTTGAACTCATGGTTAGATATCCATTATTGATTTTAGACTAAAGGAGTATGAAAGCTTGGGGATGTTACATGAAAGTGGCTTGATAGTCAGGTGATTCTACCGCTTTTATCTAAAATTCCAGTAAAAAAGTAACAGGGCCATCGTTACAGAGTTTGACCTGCATATCGGCGCCAAAGCGTCCACAGGCCACCCGAATGGGGGATTGTTTAGACTGGTCAACAAAGTAATCATATAAACGCTCTCCCTGCTCAGGAGTCGCACCTTGTGAAAAACCAGGGCGTAACCCCTTCTGGGTATCCGCCACCAAGGTAAATTGCGACACGATGAGTAAATCCTTGTGTTGCTGAAGCAGGCTTTGATTCATTTTTCCTTCACTATCGGAAAAAATTCGATAGTTGAGCACTTTGTGCAGTAGTTTGTCAGCATTGGCTTCTGTATCCTGCCGCTCAACTCCCAGTAACAAAAGAATGCCGGGCCCTATCGAGCCTATGCATTCATTATTAACCTCGACAGATGCGTATTTGACGCGCTGAATCAGTCCTTTCATAGTTTAGGCGTGCCTTCTGGCGAAGTGGTCAGTCGCCCTCAGAAGGTTGTCTGTGATTCCGGGTTCAAAAGCAGAGTGTCCAGCATCACGTATAATGTTGAACTCCGCATGAGGAATGGCTTTATGTAGATCGAAAGCCTGTTTGATAGGGCAGACGATATCGTACCGACCATGCACCAAGGTGATGGGGATATCTTTCAGGCAAGCCGCTTCTTCAATCAGCTGATTTTCTCTCATAAAGCAACCATGATAGAAGTAGTGAGCTTCAATACGAGCCATCGCAAGCGCAACATGAGGTTCACCAAAATGCTGGGTGATGTCAGCATTAGGTTTAAGTGTTGAGCAACGTCCTTCCCAGACAGACCAAGCCTTTGCGGCGGCCATGCGAGCAATTTCATTATCTGAGGTTAAGCGTTGGTAATAAGCAGATAATAAATCACGTCGCTCATCAGCCGGTATAGGTTGTAAATAATCTTGCCAGTAGTCTGGAAAAATCGCGCTGGCGCCATGCTGATAAAACCAGTCTATATCTTCTTTACGACACAGAAAGATGCCCCGTAATATCATGCTTAAGACTCGATCGGGGTGTGTTTCTGCATAGGCAAGTGCCAGTGTAGACCCCCAGGAACCACCGAACAGCATCCATTTGTCGATCTGCAGTTGTTGGCGTATTGTTTCCATGTCTTCGATCAGGTGTTGCGTGGTGTTGTTGTCCAGTGAAGCGTGAGGTGTAGAACGCCCACAACCACGCTGATCAAATAACACAATACGATAGAGATCGGGGTTGAAAAAACAGCGATGTGAAGGAGCGGTTGCACCACCTGGACCGCCGTGAATAAAGATCACTGGAATGCCAGCAGGGTTGCCACTTTCTTCAACGTATAGACGATGTGTCGCATCTACTTCAAACCAATGCTCGGCATAGGGGGTAATTTCAGGATAGAGGGTGCGCATATTGGGCTCCAATTTATTCATCACTGTCGTATGATACAAAAAAAGGCAACCAAAGGTTGCCTTTCTCAGCGTAACTATAGCTTACTTCTTGCTACGTTTACGCTCGTTCTCTTTCAGCAACTTCTTACGGATACGGATGTGGTTAGGAGTTACCTCAACCAGTTCATCATCTTCAATGAAGTCAAGTGCTTGCTCAAGCGAGAATTTGATAGGAGGTGTTAATACAATATTCTCATCGGTTCCTGAAGCACGGACGTTGGTCAATTGTTTACCTTTAGTAGGGTTAACAACCAGATCATTAGAACGGCTGTGGATACCAATGACCATGCCTTCATAAACATCGATATTGGGTGGAATAAACAGGCGTCCACGCTCTTGCAGGTTAAACAGAGCAAAGGCCAGCACTTTACCGTTGACCATAGAAACGAGTACACCGTTATTACGCTCACCCATGTCGCCATCTTTAACGCGACCATAGTGGTCGAATACCGATGTCATGATGCCAGTTCCCGAGGTCAGTGTCATAAACTGGCTACGGAAGCCGATCAGACCACGCGAAGGGATCATAAAGGTGACACGTACTCGACCTTTTCCATCCACTTCCATATTGGTCATATCGCCTTTACGACGTCCCAGTTCTTCGATCACCGAACCTTGGTGTTGCTCTTCAACATCCAGCATCACAAGCTCATAAGGTTCACGAATTTCACCGTCGATCTCTTTCTGGATAACTTCTGGTCTTGATACACCCAGTTCAAACCCTTCACGACGCATTGATTCAATTAATACTGAAAGATGAAGCTCGCCACGGCCGGACACTTTAAATTTTTCAGGCGTGTCACCGGGCTCTACTCGTAATGCAACATTATGAATCAGCTCGCGCTCTAGGCGCTCTTTAATGTTACGGCTGGTGACAAATTTACCGTCTTGGCCTGCGAAAGGAGAGTCGTTGACCTGGAAAGTCATCGAAACAGTCGGCTCATCGACTGATAGGGCTGGCAGTGCTTCAACGCAATTCGGATCGCATAAAGTGTCAGAGATATTCAGCTGGTCAAGGCCTGTGACACAGACAATGTCACCCGCTTCAGCTTCGTTGACTTCAACGCGCTCTAATCCGTGGTATCCCATAATTTGCAATACTCGACCAGAACGCAGTCCAGCGTGACTATCAATCACTTTTACAGCCGTGTTTGTTTTTAAGCGGCCACGACTGATACGTCCAACCCCAATAACACCAACGTAGCTGTTATAGTCTAATGCTGATATTTGCATCTGTAGCGGGCCGTCAGGATCAACTCTGGGGGGGTGAACATGTTTTACAATAGCTTCGAAAAGTGGCGTCATATCATCGGCCATCTCTTCATAATCCATACCTGCAATACCATTCAGTGCTGAGGCATATACAACAGGGAAGTCCAGCTGTTCGTCTGTGGCGCCAAGGTTGTCAAATAGATCAAAAACTTGATCCATAACCCAGTCGGGGCGAGCACCAGGGCGGTCAACCTTGTTGATGACCACAATAGGGTGCAGACCTTGAGCAAAGGCTTTTTGCGTCACGAAGCGTGTTTGCGGCATTGGCCCATCAACGGCATCGACTAGCAGTAGTACAGAATCAACCATGGAGAGAACACGTTCTACTTCTCCACCAAAGTCAGCGTGTCCAGGAGTGTCAACAATGTTAATGCGGTAGTCATTCCATTTAATAGCCGTGTTTTTCGCTAAAATGGTGATGCCGCGTTCACGTTCTTGGTCGTTAGAGTCCATGATGCGCTCAGCGCTCTCATCACGACGCGTTAACGTGCCAGACTGTTGAAGAAGTTTATCAACCAAGGTGGTTTTACCATGGTCAACGTGTGCAATAATGGCGATATTTCGGAGGTTTTCGATCACAAGAGTGTTCCAAGTTTCTTTGTAAAGTCGCGCATTATACGTGACTCGGACGCAACAATCGACGAAAGTTTGTTCATTATTTGCCCACCCAGTTGTTTGCACTGCTATAGCGCAGAAAAACTTGCTTAAAAGCTTCTACAGGCATACTTTAGAGGTGAAATGCTCATATTTGGTCTGCATGCCTCATTAAGAGGCGAAAAATATATACTATGCACTATAATGGGGCGTTGATGCGGTGTTTGTGGCGCGTGATTTGGCCAAGCTCACTGAAATAGTGCGGCTTTATAACTCTGGCACGGGTATTGCTTTGTATAATCACAAGCAGTCGTGTCGGTTTGCATTCCGGCAGATCCGGCTTAGAGCAACTTAATTTTGAACATTAATAGGAGCGTCCTATGTCAGAGCATACTCTGAATCTGATCAAAGAAAATAACGCCAAATGGGTAGATCTTCGTTTTACGGATTCTAAAGGTAAAGAGCAACACGTTACGATTCCAGTATCGGACATGGGTGACTCTTTCTTTGAAGAAGGTAAGATGTTTGATGGCTCGTCTATTGCAGGCTGGAAGGGTATCAATGAATCTGACATGATCCTGATGCCAGATGACTCTGCATCTGTTATGGACCCTTTCTCTGAATCATCCACTGTCATTGTTCGTTGTAATATTGTGGAGCCGGCAACTGGCCAAGGTTACGATCGTGATCCCCGTTCAGTTGCATTGCGTGCAGAACAATACCTAGCTTCAACGGGTATTGCAGATTCTGCGATGTTAGGTCCAGAGCCTGAATTTTTTGTATTTGATGAAGTGACTTGGCATGCTGATATCGGCGGATGTGGCTATACTATTGCATCTGAAGAAGCATCTTGGGCGTCTAGCCACAAAATTGAAGGTGGCAATACCGGTCACCGTCCACGTGTGAAAGGTGGTTACTTCCCCGTACCGCCAATCGACTCTCTACATGATCTTCGTGGTGCTATGTGTGATGCGATGGAAGCCATGGGGCTTAAAATCGAAGTACATCACCATGAGGTGGCAACCGCTGGACAGTGTGAAATCGGTGTAGCCGGTAACACGTTGGTCAAAAAAGCAGATGAAGTACAAATTCTGAAGTACTGTGTGCATAACGTTGCTCATGCCTATGGTAAAACAGCGACCTTTATGCCTAAGCCACTTGTAGGTGATAACGGTTCAGGTATGCATGTTCACTTGTCTATGTCTAAAGATGGCAAAAACATCTTTGCAGGTGACGGATACGGTGGTTTGAGTGAATACGCACTTTACTACATTGGCGGTATCATCAAGCACGCTAAAGCCCTGAATGCACTGTGTAACCCCTCAACCAACTCTTATAAGCGTTTGGTTCCTGGGTTTGAAGCACCTGTTATGTTGGCTTACTCTGCGCGTAACCGTTCAGCGTCTTTGCGTATCCCTTACACGACTACACCTAAGGCTCGTCGTGTTGAGGCTCGCTTCCCTGATCCAGCTGCGAACCCATACTTGTGCTTCGCTGCATTGTTGATGGCGGGTATTGATGGTATTCAGAACAAGATTCATCCTGGTGATCCAGCAGACAAGGATCTTTATGATCTTCCTGCGGAAGAAGCGCTTGCGATTCCAACAGTTGCGTCGAGCTTGACTGAAGCATTGGATGCGCTTGAAGCAGATCATGAGTTCCTTACCCGTGGTGGTGTGTTCTCTAAGGATATGCTTGATGCGTACATTGGTCTGAAACGTGCTGAAGTTGAGCGCGTAAACATGACTACACACCCTGTAGAGTTTGATCTTTACTACTCAGTGTAAATGTGACCATAAAAAAACCTCCGAAAGGAGGTTTTTTTTTGCCTGTGAGTTTTTGTTGGAAGTGCTTAAATAGGTTGCGTTAATCATGCACCTAGATGGCTTTTATGCACTATAATGGTGCGAACCGTCGCTGTATGATAAGTAATCAAAGAAAGTGACTCTGATGTTTTCTGCACTTTTTTGGATCAAAGCTGTTTTTTTATATGGCACTGTTCTTGCTAGATAATTGCAAGAGGAGAGTTTTAATGCCCATGAGATCAATTCATCAACAGTTGTTAGATAATTTAACAACATCCGTCATTTTATTGGATGAGCAATTGCTTATTCAGTATATGAATCCTGCCGCTGAAATGCTGTTACAGGCTTCGCTCAGACGTCTTCGGGGTAAAGCGATTCAAGATTGGTTGATGTTTAGTGAAGAAGACTTGCTATTGCTTAAAGATGCAATGAAGACTATGCATCCCTACAGCAAACGGGAAGCGCGCTTGATGAATGCGATGGGGCATGAATCATTAATCGACTACAGCGTGAATTTATCGCCCAGTCTGGGAATGATGGTTGAAATTCAGGCGCGGGATAGGTTGATGCGTATTGAGCGTGAAGAGGAACTTTTAACACGCCATGCAACAGCGAGATCTTTGGTCAGAGGGCTAGCGCATGAAATTAAAAATCCGCTGGGCGGGATTCGAGGCGCCGCGCAACTTCTGGAAAGAGAGTTAGCCGATGAAGAGTTGCATGATTATACTCGAGTGATTATCGATGAGGCTGATAGATTACGTAACCTAGTCGATCGCTTGTTAGGGCCTCATAAACTGCCCAATCTCGAAAATGTCAATATTCACGCTATTTTAGAAAGGGTTTGCAGTCTTGTTCGAGCTGAGTCTGCGGACCAGATTGAATTAAAGCGAGACTATGATCCCAGTATTCCGGAGTTTTCTGGAGATAAAGAGCAACTCATTCAAGCCATACTCAACATAGTACGCAACTCCATGCAGGCTATGCATGAAGCAGGAACAGAAGCGCCTTGTATTTCGATACGTACACGCGCTTTACGCCAAATGACGCTGGGTACTGAGCGTCATCGTTTAGTCTGCGCAATAGAGATAATGGATAATGGTCCAGGTATTCCTGACAATCTTTTATCGTCTATTTTTTATCCGATGGTGACAGGTCGTGCTGAGGGGTCAGGTCTTGGCTTGTCGATTGCTCAGTCGATTATTAATCGTCATCAGGGCTTAATTGAATGCACGACTGAACCTGGAAATACGCGTTTCCAACTACTAATTCCGCTGGAGAAAAATGATGAAAACAAACGGTAACGTCTGGGTAGTTGATGATGACCGATCGATACGCTGGGTGCTTGATAAAGCATTAACCTCTGCAGGGCTTAAAACCACGCTATTTGAGGGTGCGGATCCGTTATTACAAAAATTAAACCAAGAACAGCCGGATGCAATCATCAGTGACATCCGTATGCCAGGTATGGATGGTTTGGCTTTGTTAGAGCGTATTCATAAAGATTATCCGTTGATTCCAATTATCATTATGACGGCGCACTCCGATTTAGACAGCGCAGTCGCTTCATATCGCGGAGGGGCGTTCGAATACTTGCCTAAGCCCTTTGATGTTGATGATGCTGTTGCACTGGTTTCTAGAGCGGTTGTGCATGCACATGAGCAGCGGCAAACAGTGCCTGCCTCATTGGAGACAGATACCGCAGAAATTATTGGCGAAGCACCTGCCATGCAGGAAGTGTTTCGTGCCATAGGTCGCCTGTCTCAATCCAATATTACTGTGTTGATCAATGGTGATTCTGGAACGGGTAAAGAGCTTGTTGCACATGCGCTTCACCGTCATAGTCCGCGTGTCGCTCATCCATTTATTCCATTAAATATGGCGGCTATTCCAAAAGATTTAATTGAGTCTGAACTCTTTGGTCATGAAAAAGGTGCATTTACGGGAGCGGCCGCTGCGCGACGGGGTCGCTTCGAGCAAGCTGATGGAGGAACACTGTTTCTCGATGAAATAGGAGATATGCCAGCCGATACTCAGACCCGTTTATTGAGGGTACTCGCAGATGGTGAGTTTTATCGCGTAGGTGGCCATACTCCGGTCAAAGTAGATGTGCGAATCATTGCTGCAACACACCAAAACTTAGAAAACTTAGTGCAAGAGGGGCGCTTTAGGGAGGATCTATTTCATCGCTTGAATGTTATTCGTATTCACATTCCGCGCTTATCCCAGCGCCGCGAAGATATTCCTCGTTTAGCACGATATTTCCTGTCTCGATCAGCCGAAGAGCTTAATGTTGAACCAAAAACCTTAAAACCTGAAACAGAAGAATTTATGTGCGAACTACCTTGGCCAGGTAATGTTCGACAACTAGAAAATACCTGTCGATGGCTAACAGTGATGGCATCAGGAAGAGAAGTGTTGATTTCTGACCTACCTCCTGAACTGTTAGATCGCCCTGAAACCAGTCACATGCTCGAAGGGAATTGGGATCAAATGCTGAGAAATTGGGCAGATCAACAACTATCTCGAGGTCGAAAAGGTATTTTAAATGAGGCTCTACCCTTGTTCGAGCAGGCGATGATTGAGGTCGCACTCAAGCATACAGCGGGACGAAAGCGCGATGCCGCTGAACTTTTAGGTTGGGGGCGAAATACACTCACGCGTAAAATCAAAGATTTGGGTATGGAAACCCTTGAAGAAGATGAAGACAGTTAGTCAGAGTGGGTTAACTGTTCTTCACGTATCCGTCGACGCATCTGAACGGCATACTCAGCAACGGTAAAGGCTTGCTCATCGCTAAGGCCAGGAAAGGTGCCCATAGGATGTCCTAGTTGCGCACCATGTTTAATAATGAGTACCACATCATGAACTTCAAGTTGGCTGACGCCTGGGGGTAAGTTTTGTAGTTCGTCACCTAATCCTTTATAGGTATGGCACTCTTTACAGTAGTAGGCATAAAGCTGGTCACCTCGAGTCATATTTTGAGGTGAGGGCTCGCGGTCGCATCCGGTCAGTAATAACGCAGTGATGGTGAAGAGAATCCAAGAATAACGAATCATCTAACTATCCACTCAGTGATTGGGTCAATAGGGGAGTCCCGGCCAATTGTAACGCCATTTGCCTAAGGATAAGCCATGGGTTATCACGATTCATTCCTTTGATAGCCTGATCCGCAAGAGAGGCGGTTTGGAGCATCGATTCCAGTGCAGTCGCGGGTATTTGTTGACTGGCTTTGCGAACCAGCATCTTGCGCTTACCCCATATCCGCTCTTTTTGGCATAAGCTATCGTATGACTGTCCCTGTTGCAGTGCCAGTTGAACATTATAGAGTGTACGAATTTCCCGCGTCAGCGCCCAAAGAATAATGGGAGGCTCTAACCCTTCATGCATCAATGCGTTCAGGATTTTTTCGCATCGGTCGGGTTGATGTGCCAGCGCAGCTTCAGTCAGGGCAAAAACATCGTAGCGAGAACTGTCCGATACCGACGCGACTACTTGTTCGGCACTAATGGTATGACTGCTATATAGCAACTGAAGCTTAGCTAATTCTTGATGCGCAGCAAGCAGATTTCCCTCTACTCGTTCACAGAGAATTTGCAAGGCTTCATGATCAAGCTGGATACCGAGCGATTTGGCGCGATTAGATAACCACTGAGGAAGTTGATGCGTCTCTGGGCTGTGTACCTCAACAAGGACACCTTTAGATTCAATGTGTTTGAACCAGGCCGTTTTTTTGCTCGCACCGTCGAGTTTGTCGATGATGATAAGCAGTGCTGTATCAGGCGCTGGATCCTCTAGCCAGCGTAGTAAGAACTGGCCATCCGCTTTATTAATTTTATGGCTACCCACACGTACTTCAAGCAGTTTGCGTTCAGCAAAAAGAGACAGGGCATTGGTACTTAGGAGTACACTTTCCCAGTTGAAGCTTGCATCCACGTGGTGCAGATCACGTTCGCTATAGTGTAGTGTTTTTAAATATCGTCGAAAACAATCACAAGCCTCCTGTGATTGTAGCGGCTCATCACCTAGCACCAAAAAGATGCTGGGACCTTGATATCCCTGCAACACAGCCTCTAGCTGGTCGCTTCTCACCTTCACTGAACTTGAATCCTGATATACTGACGCATGATCTGCTGAGAAAGGTCTTGACGAATTTGTTGTCGTAGAACAGGTTCTTGGGATTCGCTCGCGGTAATATTTGAGCTATCAACTTCATATGAACGTTCTGATGCTAAAGTCCGTGGTGTCAGAATCAACTGATCATCTTGGTCGGTAACCTGAAAGGTCACTTCGCCTCTTAGTTCATATTCTGATGCACGAGCACTGCTATCCAATGATAACGTACGGCGAGTCATGCGCTCTTCCACTATCTCTATACGATAGGGCGCTTGGCTATCTACTGTCACACCATTGCTTTCCAGCGCCTCTTGAAGTGTATCAGCCAGAGCAGAACTACGATCTTCAGTGACTATAGCAACATGCGTTAAGCTACTGGGAATATCATAAAGTCCGCGAAGCTTAAATCCACAGCCACTCGCTATCACCATTAGCGTACAGATCATCAAAACAATAAGCTTATTTTGATGACTTTGCATTCGGTATCCTCTATTCATCATATAAAGGCTCCTAGCTCACCACGATGTTGAGAAGTTTATTGGGTACAGCGATGTGTTTACGAATGGTCTTGTCACCAATGTGCTTTTGGACATTTTCTTCCGCTAAAGCTAGGTGAAGCAGGGTATCTTTATCCGCATCGGCTGCAACCTCAATTTTAGCACGTACCTTCCCATTCACTTGGACGACAATCTCAACCGAAGTTCTGATGAGTGCGGTTTCATCCACTTTAGGCCAGGCTGCTTGGATAACAGCTTGATCATGACCTAGGTGATGCCACAACTGATGACAAATGTGCGGCACGATCGGCGAAAGTAATAATACGGCAGCCTCCAAAGCTTCCTGCATCACAGCTCTGCCTTGCTCACTGACATCCTGAAAGCGTCCTATAGCATTGGACAGTTCCATGATAGCGGCAATTGCGGTATTAAAAGTCTGTCGGCGCTCAGTATCGTCAGTAACTTTTGCTAAGGTTTCATGCACTTTACGACGCAACTCACGCTGTTCATCGTTCAGCTGGTCGAGCGCCAACTTGGCAACAGGCAACCCTCGGAATTGGTGGTCATAGACCTGTTTCCATAAACGGCGTAAAAAACGATGCGCGCCTTCTACGGCAGAATCGGACCACTCTAAAGATTGCTCGGGTGGTGCTGCAAACATCATAAATAGGCGCACAGTATCTGCGCCATACCGGTCAATCATGACTTGCGGGTCTATGCCGTTGTTTTTAGATTTGGACATCTTGGCCATACCTGAAACAATCACCGGTTCGCCATCAATACGGTGGCGTGCGCTGATAATGCGCCCCTTGTCATCGGTTTCAGTGATCACATCGTTCGGTGCAATCCAAGTTTGGCCGCCACGCTCATCTTCACGGTAATAGGTTTCTGCCAATACCATGCCTTGACACAGCAGGCGCTTAAAGGGCTCATCTGAGTCGACCAGTCCTTCATCACGCATCAATTTATGATAAAAGCGCGAATAGAGTAAATGCAAAATGGCGTGCTCAATACCACCTATATATTGATCCACAGGTAACCAGTAGTTGGCTTTTTCAGGATCTAGCATGGCATCGGCAGTCTCTCGGCTAGCAAATCGCGCCGCATACCAACTCGACTCCATAAAAGTATCAAATGTATCTGTTTCTCGCTCGGCTGGACCACCACAGGTTGGGCAGGTAGTTTGGATAAAACTAGCCAGTTTCTTAATGGGTGATCCGACTCCATCAAATTCAACGTCTTCGGGTAAAACCACAGGCAGTTGATTTTCAGGTACTGGGACAGGGCCACAGCTCGGGCAGTTAATGACCGGTATCGGTGCCCCCCAGTATCGTTGGCGTGAAACTCCCCAGTCCCGTAAGCGATAATGGATAGCGACCTTACCCCGTTTACGGCGGATCAGTTCACTGGTAATGGCTTTAAATGCCATCTCAAACTCCAGGTCATCAAAATCCCCAGAATTGACCAGTGGGCCTTTTTCGGTATAAGCCTCTTTATCCAAGTCCAGCTCGCTAGAGCCTTCAGTGTGCGCAATGACTTGCTTCAGGGGTAGGCCATATTTATGCGCGAACTCCCAATCACGCTGATCGTGTGCAGGAACAGACATCACCGCGCCTGAGCCATAATCCATCAAGACAAAGTTAGCTGTCCATACTGGAATTAACTCACCCGTGATAGGGTGAACTGCATCTATGCCAAGTGCTATTCCTTTTTTCTCCATAATGGCGATATCGGCTTCAGCCACTTTCATATTGCGGCAGTCATCGATAAATGTAGCAATAGCCGCATTCGTAGTTGCGGCTTGTAAGGCGAGCGGGTGTTGCGGAGCGACTGCCATATAGGTTACGCCCATTAGGGTATCAGGTCGGGTAGTAAAGACCTCTAAATCACCATAGTTTGGCACATGGAAACTGATCTCGGCACCTTTTGAGCGGCCTATCCAGTTACGTTGCATGGTCTTGACCTGTTCAGGCCAGTGTTCCAGCTTGTCTAAGTCTTCAAGAAGCTGGTCTGCATAATCGGTAATTTTGAGAAACCATTGAGGAATCTTTTTGCGTTCTACCAGCGCACCTGAGCGCCACCCACGACCTTCGATCACCTGCTCATTTGCCAAAACAGTTTGATCGACAGGATCCCAATTGACCTCTGACTCACGTTTGTAAACCAAGCCTTTTTTCATCAGTCGAGTAAAAAACCATTGCTCCCAACGATAGTACTCTGGATGACAGGTCGCTAATTCACGAGACCAGTCATAGCCGAAGCCCATGCGGCAGAGCTGGTTACGCATGTAGTCAATATTTTCATAGGTCCATTTGGCAGGAGGGACGTTATTGTTGATCGCTGCATTTTCCGCCGGAAGCCCGAATGCGTCCCAGCCCATGGGCTGAAGAACACTTTTGCCTTGCATGCGTTGATAGCGCGAAATAACATCGCCAATGGTGTAGTTACGCACATGGCCCATGTGAAGTCGGCCACTGGGGTAGGGAAACATCGATAGGCAGTAAAACTTCTCTTTCTGCGGGTCGTTTTCGGCCTTGAAGCTATCATTTTCTTCCCAAAAGCGCTGGGCAATGGGTTCAATTTCCTGCGGCTGATAATGCTCGTTCATTGTGCTTAGATAAAACCTAATAAGGGGCTGAAACCGTCAACAATGTCTCAGACACCCAGTTAAAATTGGAAAGATGACTAAATGCGGCATAGCATACAATATATATAAGCTCGCAAACAGGGCTTAGTGGTATCACCTTTGGGTGATTAAGGAGTCAGTGTGATGAACGATACAAATAAAAAACCTGTACAACACTCAGAAATAGCCCCAGCTGCCTATGATCGTATTTTAGATCGTTTGCGTCGAAGCCTTGATGAGGCCGGTGAGAGTACTTGGGAATCACTGCAGTTGCGCATCCACGAAGCGATTGAGTTGGAAATGGCTGCCGAAGAGATGACACGTGATGAGATGGATCTGTTAAGTGCCTATATTGAGCGAGACTTGAAACAGATCGGTTACTATGCGCATGAAACTGGCGAAGGGATTGCCGCATGGTTAAATTTCGATCTGAATGCTCTTGAAAATGCGGTCATGAATCGTATTTGGGATCTGGCTGATAAAACGCGTGTACAGCATGAGCTCCTTCGAGAGCAGTTAACCCATGATGAACAACAGTATTTGGCAGGTGAAATTACGCTACCGGGCAGGCTGGTCTGTGTTAATTGTGGTGAGCAACAACTGTTAATTCGCAGTGATGCGATTCAACCCTGCTCAGCTTGCCATAGTGTTATCTTTGACCGTTTGCCGCGCCCCTGGCCAGAAAGCGATGACAAGTAACACCAGACTCGTTAACAAGGTGGGCCAAATACCCCAGCGCTGATAGGGAGTGTGGCCTTCCATTGAAGGTACGCTGGCGCTTAATACGCCAGCGTGCTCACGGCTAATACGCTGGACAAGGTCGCCATTGGGTGCCACAAGAGCGGTGATGCCATCGTTGGTTCCTCGTATTAACCAACGACCATTTTCTAGGGCACGCATACGGGCAATTTGAAAGTGCTGATCTGCCGCTAAAGAATCCCCAAACCAGGCATCGTTAGACACTGTGATGATGATATCTGCTTGTTTCGATGATCGTCGAGTCAGCTCTGGATAGGCTATTTCGTAGCAGATTAAGGGGGCGAGTCGTCTACCTTTAACGTTTAACGTCAACTCAGTATCTTCAGGTAAGCTAAACTCCGACATGGGTAAGTCAAAAAAATGAATCAACCCACGCAATTGATCCTCGAAGGGAACATATTCTCCAAAAGGAACTAGGCGTTGTTTATGGTAGACCCCATCGCCATGGCTAAAAATGCCGATGCTGTTGTGGAAGCGCCGAATTTCAGGGTTGCGAGAATCGTAGGTCATGTAAGGGAAGCCGCTCATCAAAGTCGTGTTGCGCTTTTCTAGCTGTGCAAAAAAAGGTTCAATATAAGGCGCCGCTTGGAAATAGAGTGATGGTATGGCTGTTTCAGGCCACACAATCAGATCATGATCCTGATAGGGTTGACTCAAGTCGACTAAGTGCTGAAGCATCGGAGCAAGTAACCGTCTGTCCCATTTATCATGCTGAGAAATGTTCGGTTGAATAAGAGCAACCTTAAGTTCACTGTCTGGTCGAGTGTGAGTCCATTCTTGGGGTAAAAAGATAGCCACCATAGGTAGCGCTAATGCGATGATAAAAGCCGCAGTAGACCGGTGCTTAATTGCTTGAAATCCAGCAATGGACAAGCACAGGGTCATGAGCGAAAGCCCCCATACACCTAAAAGATTGGCTAATGAACTCAAGGGGGTATCCAGCCATGCGTAACCCGTTAGTAACCATGGAAAGCCTGTTAAAAACCAACTGCGAAGCCACTCAAAGAGTACCCACACTGCAATAAAACCTATCCAAGGGTAGGCGCGTTGTCTCAGAAAGCGGAAAAATATCCAGGCCTGTATGGCAAACAAAAGTGCTAGGCCGGAGACGAATAAAAGTGTGGCTAGCGTAGCAATCGGCACTGAGGTATAGCCATACACATGAATACTAACCCAAACCCATGACACCCCTGCGCCAAACAAGCCAAAGCCAAAACACCAGCCGATTAGGAGTGCTTGACGCTGAGTGCTCAAGTTCAGCAAAAGCCAGTAAAGGATTGCGGGCCCCACGAGAATCAGCAAAAATAGATCAAAAGGTGAAAAGGCAAGCACCATGATGGCGCCAGCAAGAATGGCGGTGAGTGCTTTTGCTGGCAAAGACTTAAACATGAACGCCGGGCTCGTTTTCGAAATAGTGTTTTTCAAAATACGTGGTGTCAAAAAAAGGTGATTAGCATTAGTTTTCAGGGGTGACTTGTAATAGTTTCACGCGACGCGTATCAGCTGATAGAACACTAAAGCTGATACCTTCTAAACTGACACTTTCCCCTTTGCTGGGTAAGCGGCCAAAACTTTGCGTGACGATTCCACCGATTGTATCGAATTCTCCATCTGAAAACTCAGTGTTGAAAAACTCGTTAAAGTCGTCAATGGGCGTCAAGGCTTTGACCAGATATCCTTTATCATCCAGTGCTTTGATATTACCCTCATTCTCATCTTCATCGTGCTCATCTTCGATTTCGCCGACAATCTGCTCTAGCACGTCTTCAATCGTAATGAGCCCAGATACGCCGCCATATTCATCCACCACTATGGCCATATGGTTACGTGTGCCTCGAAATTCTCGAAGTAAGACATTTAAACGTTTACCTTCAGGAATGAAAACAGCGGGTCTTAAGCAATCACAGATAGAGAAGTTTTCCATATTGCCATCTAAGACATAGGTTAATAAATCTTTGGCCAGTAATATGCCAACAACTTCGTCAGGATTCTCACCACACACTGGAAAGCGGGAGTGGGCGGTATCGATAATCACGGGAAGAAAATCAACGGGCCGTTGGTTGATTTGAACCATGGTCATCTGTGATCTTGGAATCATCGCGTCACGCACGCGCATGTCAGAAACCTGCATCGCACCTTCAATAATCGTGAGTGCATCGTTATCCAAAACGCCTGCTTCGGCGGCTTCATACAGGCCGTTAACTAAATCATCACGTGTTGGAGGTTCATCCGAAAAGGCTTGCGCTATCTTTCCTAGCCAGCCTTTCTGTGTACTTCCCGATCGCTCTTCGCTCATGTTGTCCTCTAAGCGGAAATATAAGGGTTGGGAATATCGAGTTGCGCTAAGAGTTGTATCTCCAGCGCTTCCATCTCTTCCGAATCAGCATCCTTTATATGATCGAATCCGATCAGATGCAAGACCCCATGTATCACCATGTGTGCCCAATGGGCTGTTAAGGATTTATTTTGTTCTTGAGCTTCAGTCGCAACGACTTCAGCGCAAATGGCTAAATCACCGATCATAGCCGAGGTGAAGCCAGGTGGCGCTTCAAAAGGAAAAGAGAGCACATTGGTCGGCTTGTCTTTACCGCGCCAAGTCTTGTTGAGTTCCTGGCTTTCTGATGAAGATACAATGCGAATGCACAGCTCGGCTTCATTCATGCGATTTTCAAGCGCTAAGGCCACCCAGTGCTGGAACTCTGTGATCTCTGGTATGGACTGATTTTCAACAGCGATCTGAATATCTACATCGATGCTCATGCACGCTTTTCTCCGGCTGACTGGCGTTTTGCTTCCTGCTTTTCAAAGCGATCATAGGCCAAAACGATGTGCTGTACTAATGGGTGCCTGACGACATCTTTTGCAGTGAAGTGCGTAAAGCCTATGCCTTCAACATCTTTTAACACCTCTATGGCATGAACTAACCCAGACTTAACCCCTTTTGGCAGATCAATCTGAGTGACATCGCCAGTAATAACGGCGGTGGAGCCAAAGCCAATTCGGGTCAAAAACATCTTCATCTGTTCGCGAGTGGTATTTTGGGATTCATCCAAAATCACAAATGAGCCGTTGAGTGTGCGACCGCGCATGTAGGCCAGAGGCGCTATTTCGATGACATTTTTTTCAATTAATCGCGCCACCTTCTCAATGCCGATCATCTCATACAAAGCATCGTAAAGCGGACGTAAATAGGGGTCGACTTTTTGTGATAGGTCACCGGGTAAAAATCCCAGTTTTTCACCTGCTTCAACGGCAGGGCGCACCAGTAATATACGGCTGACCTCCTCGCGTTCCAGCGCTTCAACGGCACAGGCAACTGCCAAATAAGTTTTCCCTGTACCGGCCGGGCCTATCCCAAAATTGATATCAAGGCGTTGGACAGAATCAACATAGCGTTTTTGATTATCACTGCGCGGACGAATTTGCATCTTGCGCGTTCGTATGGTCACGTCACGGTCATAGGGTGTTGTGGTGCTTAACAGGTTTTCAATACCCGTTGCTTTCAACGCAAGATGAACGTGGGCAGGTGTGAGCTCTGTTCCTGCGCATGCATCGTCATAAAGCTGAATCAGCATGGGCTTCACTTGAGCACACTTTTCATGTTTCCCTAATAGCTGAAAATGACTGCCACGGTGAAGCACTTCAACGCCCGTGCGCTCTTCAATCAGCAAAATATGTTCATTAAGCTGGCCGCAGAGGTTGGCAAGCGCACTAGGGTTGTCGGGTTCTAAGGTAAAATTGAGCGTATCGGTATTTGACAATTCAAGTTCCTGGTAATCAATTAGTGGGTAGTGTCAAGCTCTGAGCTGACCAGCTCACCCACTAAGGAGTTGGCATATGCCTGAACGATTTTTACATCAGCAAAATGGCCGATCAGATCTGGGTTATCACAGCGGAAGTTAACCACACGGTTGTTTTCGGTACGACCTGATAGCTGACCTGGGTCTTTCTTGGAGTAACCATTAACCAAAATAGACTCGATGTTACCAACCATACGACGACTGATCTCCATCGCTTGTTGCGTGATGCGATGCTGAAGCAATCCTAGGCGCTGTTTTTTTTCATCTTCGGTCACCGTGTCTGGCAGATCAGCGGCGGGCGTCCCAGGGCGTCGGCTGTAAATAAAACTGAAAGAAGCATCAAAGCCTATGTCTTCAATGAGTTTCATAGTGGCTTGGAAATCTGCATCTGTCTCGCCAGGAAAGCCAATGATAAAGTCTGAAGAGAAGCTGATATTAGGGCGCAATTTACGTATACGGCGTAATTTAGATTTGTATTCCAATGCCGTATGGCCACGTTTCATTGCCATCAAAATTCGGTCTGAACCGCTTTGTACCGGTAGGTGAAGGTGGCTCACAAGTTCGGGCACTTCAGCATAGACATCGATTAGGCTGTCACTAAACTCAACAGGGTGCGAAGTAGTAAAGCGAATACGGTCAATACCCTCTATAGCGGCTACTCGACGAATCAGTTCTGCCAAATCAGCATCAACACCATCATCTGTTGCACCGCAGTATGCATTGACATTTTGACCAAGCAAATTGACTTCACGTACACCTTGCTCCGCTAATTCTTGCACTTCATTTAATACATCCTGCAAGGGTCGGCTAACCTCTTCACCGCGGGTGTAGGGAACCACGCAAAAGGTGCAATACTTACTGCAACCTTCCATCACGGATACAAACGCCTCAGCACCTTCCGCGCGTGGCGCTGGTAAGTTATCGAACTTCTCAATTTCTGGGAAACTGA